>JAZLFY010000302.1:0-2987 GCA_045616025.1 Acutalibacteraceae bacterium
TTGTCGACAAAGGTATCAGAAGCGGATAAACTGTCCGTAGGTAAGGTGTATTCAAGTTTTGCAAACGATGTAAAAATGAATATTGACGGACAGTCTACCATTGACGGTACTGTTGAAGCATACAAAAACTATGCAAAAGAATATGGCGTAAACAGTGCTATATTTTTTGGCACAATATCGCCGGTGTTTTATAATAAAATGGAAAGTTTGGGGGCTACCGCCGAACAAATGATAACCGCACAAGCAGAAGCGACGGCGGTATCAAAGGACAACTCCATTATACCCGAACTTGATGTATCAGAGGGCAAAGAAACCGACTTTTTTAAAGATACGGCAAATAAGGCGCTCGGTTATTCACCGACAACCGAAGAACAAAAGACATTAAAAAATGTCGGTAAAAACATCGGTCGCAAAATTATTCTTGAAGACATTGAATTAACAAGGGGTGTAAACGCAAACGGATATGTAGACGAGAACGGCAATATACATATATCATATAAAGCCGTTGCGCCGGTCCGCTTTACTCTCGGTCACGAAATGACACATACCCTTGAAGAAAGCAAAAAATATAACAAATTTGTCGATATGCTTAAAAGAACAGACAGATTTGCTATGTATCTGCGTAGCAAGACGGGTATAGACGGCGGCACGGTTGACGAACTGCTTTCCGAATACTGCCCTATCATACAAGAAACCTATTATGAGTACAGTAAAGGTAAAGTAAATCTAACGATAGAACAGGCGCAAAAGGAAATTGTCGCCGATTACTGCGCCGAAACCTTTTTTGGCGAAACCCTTGACGATTTGCGCACCGTTACCGACGGACTTAACCAAACCGAAAAGCGAACATTTTTACAGTGGCTAAAAGACCTTATTACTGCCATTAAAGACAGAATAAAGGGTACGGACAGTCGTTACACCAACGGACTTACCCGTCTTGAAAATATGTATGTAAAACTGCTTGCCGAGGTTACGGATAATAGAAACGGCACAAACGCAGGAGGTTTTGTCAATGCCGTTAGCACCGAAGAAACAGAACAAACCGCCAATACCGAAGAAACCGAGAAACCCGAAACCACCGAAGAAACCGCCGAGGGTGTAGAAACGGACGGAATGTACGCCGACGGCGATTTAAAGTGGAGCATAGGTGAAAATAATAACACCGCTGAAAATAGCGGTGTGTCTTTTGAAAAATATTTTTTTCCTATCAATAAAGAAAGTTCGAACAATGCAAAACTTCGTGGTGACATAGTATTGAATTCTGAGAACGATATATTAGTCGCTATTAAAGAAACATTAACCAATAAAAACATTAAGAAAAATTACATACTCGGTTCAATTCCAAGCAATACTCAAAAAAGTATTACAGAAGAAATTGGGGAAAATATATTTAAAAATGGTGAATATGTTTTTAAGTTTTCAAGTGACGACATAAGACACCTTACTGACCATTTTAAAACGCCGCAAGAAATGATTAAGGCAATATATCGTTTGTATGATACTGTTTGTAATTATGACAAAGTAACTCTGCAAATTAATAAATCCGGAAGGAAAAAACTAATTTTCAATAAATCATATAATGATTATGATTTTCTTTCTGTTGAAATTGCATCAAAAAAGAGCCGAGCGTTTGATTTGGTTACATTTTATGTTACTAAAAATAATAAAAAAGCAGAGAACAAAATACAATCCCGTGCTACATCAAGTGTAGCCACCCCGGGAGTTTCGTTCTCTACTACTAATAGTATATCCACTCCCACCGAAAATGTCAAGAGAAATCAACAAGAAAACATTTCCAACACCGACTCCGATGGTAACACATTATCCGCAGGGCAAAAAGAATATTTCAAAGACAGTAAGGTAAGGGATAAAGACGGCAAGTTGCGAGTAGTTTACCACGGTACAAACAACGAATTTACTGTTTTTGACGAAAAACAAAACAGTAGAAGAAATGTTTGGGGTAAGGGTTTTTATCTTTCTACATCAAAGCAAGTTGCAAGTGATTACGGTAAAATAGTTATAAGTGCTTATGCAAATATAACAAATCCATACATAAATCACAAAACTGACTTGGGAACGGCAAAAGAGACAAAAGATAAATGGTTTTCTGATATGTGGAACACCACAGAGCAATTAGGAATTGATTATATCAATAACAAATTAGAAAACAGTCCGCTTGACCTTTTGCAGTTTATTGCCGAGCATAACAAAATCGAAGTGCAAGATGTATTAAAAGATTATGGTTTTGACGGCATAATTGACGGTAGCGAAATTGTTGTTTTTAACTCAAACCAAATAAAGCGCACCGACAACCTTAACCCGACAGAAAACGAGGATATAAGGTATTCTATGACTGTTAACGAAAAGTATTGGTATCCAAATATGACTAACAAGGAAATTGCTCGTGTTCGCCAAATTGCAAAGTATGAAGTTAATACAACAAATTCATACTTGAATTATGATACCAAATGGTTGTATAATGATAGAAATGGTAAACCATTATTTGCTTTATATAGCACAGAGTATGAAGAAAACCCGACTATACTGTATGCTTGCAAAGGAAATCAGGCAATATATGGGAGATTATTTATTGAAAAATTTGTAGAGAATAGGGAGCGATTGGATGAAACCAACAAAAATGCAAGAACTTTTAATAGAATACTTGACAATGTCAAAAGTGAGCTTGGTGCATTCAATGCTAATCGTAGGAATGCTGTCAACCGAAGAAGCAACGGCGGAAATGTTGGAGTATATAGCAGAAAACCATCCTTTAAACCAAGCGCAGCTTTACTCAACTGCCTTGAAAATATCGCAAGAACTGAAGAGCGACCCGAGATATCAAGAAGAAACGGAACAGACTTAAACAAGTCTGTTTTTTCTTTCGGCACACCCGAACAGTTTTTACGGTACAACCCGAAACGGTATGCCGAGGTGCTTATCCGTAAATACCGTAGTCGTGCCGATGTTGACACCGTAACCGATTTGCT
>JAZLFY010000303.1:0-2896 GCA_045616025.1 Acutalibacteraceae bacterium
AAATTATCACCTTATATATTGGAAGAAGGTCAGTTGGTACCCCGTATGGCACCTTTCGGTGAAGGTCAGCGCTACAACATTACGGGACTTCTTCACGACGAAACCGGCTTCCCGACCAATGATAATTCAAAGGCATACGAACTTGTTAACCGCCTTATGAAGAAAATTGAGGACAACTATGACGATATTGTAGAGGTTGACCTTCAAAACACCGAAGATGCCGATGTTTTGATTTACTGCTACGGCGGCACAACCCGTGCGGCGCTTACCGCTATGGAAGAAGCCCGCAAAAAGGGTATCAAGTGCGGACTTTTCCGCCCGGTTACAATTTGGCCATTTGCCGAAAAGGAACTTAAAGCGGCGGCAAAAAACATTAAGAAAATTGTTGTTGCCGAACATAACTACGGTCAAATGGTAAATGAAGTTCGCCGTGTTGCCGGAACTGATGTAAAAATCGGATTTGTCGGCAAGATAAACGGCACGGTTATCACCCCTGCCGAAATTCTTGCGGAAATTGAAAAGGAGGACTAAACAATGGTTGATATGAATAATGTTTCGGAAAATACCGCAAACACCTCCGACCTTATATATAAATATATGCGCCCCGAACATCTTCCGCATATCTGGTGTCCGGGTTGCGGCAACGGTATTGTTATGCACGCCGTTGCACAGGCAATGGAAAACTGCAATCTTGACCGTGACAAAACGGTTATCGTTTCGGGTATAGGATGCAGCAGCCGTGCGGCAGGATATATGGACTGTAACACAATACATACAACACACGGCCGTGCCATTGCATTTGCAACCGGTATTAAATTTTCACGCCCCGAACTTAATGTTATAGTTATTACGGGCGACGGTGATGCCACCGCAATAGGCGGCAACCACTTAATTCACGCCGCGCGCCGTAATGTCGGTATTACCGTTATTTGTGTAAACAACAACATTTACGGTATGACGGGCGGTCAGTATTCACCCACCACACCTACGGGCGATTACGGAACAACCGCACCTTACGGCAATCTTGACCGTAACTTTAAAATCTCCGAACTTGTTGTTACGGCGGGTGCCACCTACTCCGGACGCGGCACGGTTTACCATGTTCCTCAACTTATTAAACTTATTGAGGGTGCTCTCCGTCATGACGGTTTCTCGTTTGTTGAGGCGCGTTCTATCTGCCCGACCTATTACGGCAGAAAGAACAAAAAGGGCGGAGCCGTAGAAATGATGCAGTATTTAAGAGATAATTCTTACACCATAGAACAAGCAGCGAAAATGGAGAAAAAAGACCTTAAACAGAAATATGTAATCGGTGTTTTCAACGAAGAACATCACCTTATTGAATATTCGAAGAAATACGGACTGCTTATACGCGCGCTTAAAGAACAACCCCACGCGAAATGGTCGGAATACAAGGGTATAATCGAGCAGTATTGGGAGGAAATGCAGCATGAGTAAAATGGAATTAAGACTTGCCGGTTCAGGCGGTCAGGGTGTAATTCTTGCCACGGTAATACTTGCCGAAGCGGCGGTTATCGCAGGAAAGCAGACGGCTCAAAGCCAGTCATACGGCCCCGAAGCCCGTGGCGGCAGTTGTAAAGCAGAAGTTATAATAAGTGACGGAAAAATCGGTTTTACCAAGGTGCAAAGCCCGACATTTCTTATGGCACTTACCCAAAAATCTCTCGATACCTACGGCAAAAATCTGCCTGAGGGCTGTGTAGTTTTGGTTGACGATACCTTATCTGTTCCGAAAGAACTTGAAAAATATACGGTATACAAACTTCCGATACTCCGTACCGCCACCGAAAAGGTCGGCAAGGCATTTACGGCAAACATTGTCGCAATCGGTGCAATCAACGGCATACTTAATCTTGTTTCAAACGAAGAACTTAAAGAAGCGGTATTTATGCACATACCCCCCGGCACCGAGGCAATAAACGAAGCGGCACTTAATGCCGGTATAGAACTTATTAAATAAAGGGGAACATTATGAAGATACACGAATATCAGGCAAAAGAACTAATGGGACAGTACGGTATCCCCGTACCAAGCGGCATTCTTGCCACCACCCCCGAAGAAGCGTATGAAGCGGCAAAGACCTACGGCGAGTCGGTAGTTAAGGCGCAAATTCATTCGGGCGGCAGAGGAAAAGGCGGCGGTGTTAAGGTTGCCAAAACTCCCGAAGAAGCAAAAGAAATTGCCGGAAAAATGATTGGTATGACACTTGTCACCAAACAGACCGGCGAAGAGGGTAAACTTGTCCGCAAGGTACTTGTCACCGAACTAAGCGAACTTAAAAAAGAATACTATCTTTCGGTTACGGTTGATAACGAAAATGCGGCACTTGTAATAATCGCTTCGGGTGCAGGCGGTACCGAAATTGAGGATATGGCGGCAAATCATCCCGAACTTATTGTTAAGGAAAACATTTCGGTTTACGAGGGCTTCCATGCTTATAACGGTATTGCCGTTGCCGAAAAAATCGGAATTCCCGCCGGACTTCAAAAGGACTTTATTTCAATTCTTCACAATTTAATCAAGTTGACACTTGAAAAGAACTGTTCCCTCGTTGAAATAAATCCGCTTATTATTGACGGTAACGATAAACTTTTGGCACTTGATGCCAAAATTAATTTTGACGATAACGCACTTATGCGCCACCCCGAAATCGCAGAACTCCGTGATATTACCGAGGAGGACGAAAAAGAGGTTAAGGCAAGCGAATATGACCTTAACTATATAAGTCTTTCGGGCAATATCGGTTGTCTTGTAAACGGCGCAGGTCTTGCAATGGCTACAATGGATATAATCGGTAAATTCGGCGGCAGTCCGGCAAACTTTTTGGATGTCGGCGGCTCTGCCACAACCGAAAAGGTAACGGCGGCATTTGAAA
>JAZLFY010000304.1:0-1759 GCA_045616025.1 Acutalibacteraceae bacterium
CATAAGCGGAGGCGAATTCTCGAATCATGAAATGATTTTAAATTCGTTGGAGTGTTGTACGGGAGGTGGTTTTGCTTGCAAAAGCACTGGGTTCAACCCCACTTTAAAAATACAGGATGGCGACTCGCCAACCCCTCCCTATTCATTAAGAAAAAGGAACGAACACTACCGCGGAAAACCTTATGTTATAATAATACTCTATACAGTGTGACAAATTTGGGACACCGATAGGCAAATCAAAAATTTTCGGTATTTACTATGTTGTAAAGAGAGTAAAAATATGGTAAAATACGGGTGAGGTGATAATATGCCTAAATACGAAGTTTTAAGTGAAGAAATATCGAAAAAGGTCGGAGAAAACAAGAAAAGCGAGTTTGCTTTCCTTGACGGAAATGTTATCAGGCGCAACGAAAATATTGACCGTGCAACCGTTATCCGTCCGCCCTTTATAAGGGATGCCGACAAGATACTCAACTGCCCTTTTTACAACCGTTATGCCGACAAAACGCAGGTTTTTTCGTTTTATAAAAACGACGATATTTCAAGACGGGGACTGCACGTGCAGTTGGTTTCCCGTACCGCAAGAACGCTTGGCCGTGCGCTCGGGCTTAACACCGAACTGATTGAGGCAATCGCATTAGGGCACGACATAGGTCATACACCTTTCGGTCACGCAGGGGAGAAATTTCTTGACGAAATATACTTTAAACACACGGGGCTTCATTTTTCCCACAACATACACTCTTTAAGGGTGCTTGACAAAATTTTTCCGTACAATATAAGTCTGCAAACACTAAACGGTATTGCCGCACACGACGGCGAACTTGAACTTAGTGAATACCGTCCCGTACCGCTTGAAAGTTTCGGCGAATTCGAAAGACAGATTAAGGACTGTTATAAAGACAAAGCCAACATAAAGCGGCTTGTTCCCTGCACGCTTGAGGGTTGTGTTGTTCGTATTTCGGATATTATAGCATATTTGGGCAAAGACCGTCAAGATGCCGAGCGGGCACACCTGATGCCCGACACCGAGTACGAAAACGGCGCAATAGGGGTTATAAATGCCGAAATTATCAATAATTTAATGGTGAATATTATTGAAAACAGTTACGGCAAACCGTATATAAAAATGGACACCGAACATTTTGAGGCGCTAAAAAAAGCGAAAGCGGATAATTATTCGCTTATATACCAAAATGATGCGGTATCAAGTATGCTTAAAAATACCGTCCGTCCTATGATGCAGTCACTTTACGAAAAACTGCTTGACGACTTAAAAGGCGAAAACCGAAAATCACCCATTTTCACCCACCATATAAACTATGTAAGTTCCGCGCACTACACACGAATAAGTCCTTATGAGAGCGAAACCCCCGACGACATTGTAACCGACTACATAGCAAGTATGACCGACGATTATTTTATCGACCTTTACCGCCACTTTTTCGGCGAAAATGATTTAAGGATAGAATATAAGGGGTATTTTGATTAATGTGCGGTTTGCCGCCAGACAAACCGCATATCGCACGGCGAAGCCGTATATCGTGTTTTACATATCGCACCGCCAATGGCGGTATATCGCAAAAGCGCACTCCATACGGAGTGCGCTTTTATTATAGAGCGTTTTTTAATGTAAAGGGTAATCTTCCGGCTCAAAAATGTGGTGCAACAGATAAATCGCATCGTCACTTGTGAGAGAGCCGTCACCGTTAAAGTCAACCGGTTGGTTTACGGGATAATCTTCCGGCTCAAAGATGTG
>JAZLFY010000305.1:0-4767 GCA_045616025.1 Acutalibacteraceae bacterium
AAGAGTGTCCTGTTTTTATCTGCCGATTTAATAATCAGTTCGGTAATTTTTCTTTTAAGTGCCGAATTGTTTTGCTTTTCGGTATTTAATTTATCAAATAAATTTTGTGTTGCCTTTGCGGTTTCGTCCTTTTTAGCAGAGAGAAGTTCACCGATTTTAGATACATTTTCAAACTTTACGGTATAATCTGTAAGCGCCAAACTTCCGCACTTAATCTGCACCCTTGTGCCACCGCGCATTTTTTCGCTTTCAAGCAGTTTTATTATTCCTATTTCGCCGGTATTTTTAACATGCGGCGCACAGCAGGCGCATAGGTCGGTATCCTCGATTTCGACAAGACGAAGCGGGCCTTCCACCTCTTTTTTTGAACGGTAAGAGAGGTTTTTAATTTCTTCTTCGGACGGAAAGAAACAATTAACCGACAGACATTTATATATTCTTTCGTTTGACTCTTTTTCGATTTTCAGCAAATCTTCTCTTGAAAGTTCACCGTCAAAATCAACCGTACTGCCGTTTTCGTTTAGGGTAAAACCGACATTGTTAAAGCCGAAAAGTTTATGCACCGTTCCCGAAACGATATGTTCGCCCGTATGGTTTTGCATATAGGAAAACCGGCGTGTAAAATCAATTTCACATCTTACGGTTTGTCCCTTTATAAATGACTTTTCGGTATAGTGATATATTGTCCCGTCCTCAATTTGAACATCAAAAACAGGGGTGTTTTCTATACTTCCCCTGTCGCACGGTTGACCGCCGCCCTCGGGGAAAAAGCAGGTTTTATCAAGCACCGTTTTAAAGCCGCCTTTTGCCGGAACACAGCAAAGAACGGTTGCACTGAATTCTTTTAAATAGGCATCTTTTTCGTAAAGTTTATCGGTTTTCATTTAATTTCTCCGCAATTTTTCGGGCAACCTTATAAATGTTGCCTGCACCCATTGTTATAATCATATCGCCGCTTTCGGCATCCGTTATCATTTTTTCACTTAAAATTTCGTAATCGTCAATAACCTCGCCGCCGACGGCTTTTGCTATCTGCTCGGACGAAACACCCCAAATATTTTCCTCACGGGAAGCAACAATGGATGTTAAATAGACCTTATCCGCCGCCTTTAAAGCCTTAATCATACCGTCTTTTGTGTTGGCAACACGGGAATAGGTAAAGGGTTGAAAAGCCACTATGACACGGTTTACATCCAAATCTTTTGCCGCTTTTATTGTTGCCTCCATCTCGGTCGGGTGGTGGGCATAATCGTCGGCAAGTAAAATGCCGCCGAATTCACCGATAAATTCAAACCGCCTGCCGGCACCGGTGAATTTTTCGAGTGCATCTGCAATTCCCGACGGTGCTACACCCAAATCATAGCAAACCGCAAAGGAAACAAGCGCATTTAAAATGTTGTGTCTGCCGGGAACGGAAAGTTTTATGTCAACCAAACTTTCGCCGTTTTTATTGGCGGTAAAGATAAATCCTCTTTTACCCTTTTTGATGTTTGTCGGGTAAAAATCGTTATTTTCACCAAAACCGAAAGTTACGGTTTTAACCCCTGCCGTACTTGCAGCACGGACGGCACGGTAATCGTCGCCCAGCACATAGCAAAGTTTTGAAAGACCGACAAACTTTGAAAACGATTTTTCGAGATTTTCCATAGTGCCGAAATAATCAAGATGGTCATCGTCAATATTAAGCAGCACCGAAATATCGGGTGAAAACTGTAAGAAACTATCCACAAACTCACAAGACTCGCAAACAAAGTTTTCGGAATTGCCTACTGTACAGTAGGAATTTACAAGCGGTAACTTTCCGCCGATAACAGATGTAGGTTGCATCTTGTTAAGATAAAGAATTTGTGTTATCATAGAGGTGGCGGAGGTTTTGCCGTGTGTTCCGGCAACACCTATTACATTATCGTACTGTCTTGTAAGCGCACCTAAAAGTTCGCTTCTTTCCATTTGGGGAATATTGTTTTTCTTTGCGGCAATGCGCTCGGGGTTATCCTCGCTTACCGCGGCAGAATATACAACAAGTTCTGCGCCGTTTACATTTTCTTCCTTCTGACCGAGATAAACGGTTATGCCGAGTTTTTTAAGGCGAATAGTAGAGTCGTTTTCAAGACGGTCAGAGCCCGAAACCGTATAACCTTTATTAAAAAGGATTTCAGCAAGCGGATACATACCGCTTCCGCCGATACCTATCATATGAACGCGTTTTATGCCTTTAAGCAAATTATCTTTACCGGCAGGTTGTTTCATTACGGTATCCCCCTAAATAACATATATATTTTTATTATATAACTTTTTACTAAAAAAATAAACCCTTAATTTTAATAAGAAGGTGAAAAAATGCAAGACAAGATAAGCAAAAATGTTAATACTCTTCTTGACACCTTACAAAAAGCCGGTTATGAAGCATACATTGTCGGCGGTTGTGTACGGGATATTCTTTTGGGACTTGTCCCCCACGATTTTGATGTTACGACAAATGCAAAGCCCGAAGAGGTAAAGCGGCTTTTTAACCACACGGCGGACACGGGACTTAAACACGGCACCGTTACGGTAATAATTGACGGTGAGCCGATAGAGGTTACAACCTTTCGCCGTGAGTCCCGTTATAATGACAACCGTCACCCCGAAAGTGTTGATTTTGTAAATACGGTAGATGCCGACCTTGCAAGACGGGACTTCACGGTAAACGCAATGGCTTACTGCCAAAAGACGGGACTTGTTGATTTATTCGACGGCAGAGAAGATTTAAAAGCGCATATTCTTCGTGCGGTCGGAGAGCCGAAAGAAAGATTTTCGGAAGATGCACTTCGCATTTTACGGCTTTTCAGGTTTGCTTCCACCCTTAAATTTACACCCGAAGAAAGCACACTTAAAGCGGCGCTTTACACAAAGAGCGGGCTTGAAAAGATAAGCGTTGAACGCATTTTTGACGAACTTTTCAAATTGGTTTGCGGAGAATATCCGCAAGCAGTTTACCCTTTACTTAAAAACGGCGGACTTGAATATTTGGGGCTTTTTGACGGCGACCTTAAAAAAATATTAAAATTACCACCCGAAAAAATACGGTTTTTTGCATTTTTGGATATTTGCAGTAAAGATTATGAAAAGACACTTTCAAACTTTAAAATAAGCAATACACTTAAAAAATACTGCCTTGATATGAAAGAACTGTCTTGTAAAAATCTGCCCGACACAAAATACGAAATTAAAAAACTGTTAAACCTTTACGGCGACACCGTAAATGACTTTTTAATATTAAAATCGGCAAACGGCGAAAGTACCGAAAAGGCAAAAATGCTTTTAAAAGAGATAAAAGAAAAGGGCGAGCCGTACAAAATTTCGCATATGAAAATTGACGGTGACGACCTTAAAGCGCTGGGCATAACGGGTGTGAAAACGGGCGAAGTTTTAAATAAACTTTTAGATATTGTTATGAAAGAGCCGAAAAAAAACGAGCGGGAAACACTTATAAACTTAATATGAACTAAATTTTAAAAAAGCCATAAACTGTAATGTAAACAATTACAGTTATGGCTTATTTTTTTGAGGTGACGCTTTGAAAATTCTCATTTTGGGCGGCGACGACCGTATGAAGTATGCTTACAAAGTTTTAAAGGAAGAATACGATACCGAAAGTATCGGACTGTTTAAAGGTGACGGCGGCAGAATTGAAAATGCCGATATTTTGCTTTTCCCCGTACCGACAAGCAGGGATAAAGAAACGGTTAACTGTCCGCTTACAGATACCCGTTTACCCCTTACCGATGTAAAAAAGGCAAAAGAAAATGCGCTTATTTTGACCTACGGTTACGATTTTAAAGACAAAAGGCAGACAGACTATTCAAAACTTCAAAAATTTTGCATTGAAAATGCGGTTTTAACCGCTGAGGGTGCAATTTCTTATGCAATAGAAAATACCGATTTTGCCCTATATAAAAGCAAAATTTTAATAACGGGGTTTGGCAGAGTGGGGAAAGCACTTGCAAGCCGGCTTTTATCTTTCCGAAGCGATTTAACAATAAGCGCCCGAAACGAAAAAGATTTAAGTTTCGCCGAAATTTCGGGAATTAAAACGGTTGAAACCGAAAATGTAAATTCAAGCGCCGCAAAAAATTATGATATAATTTTCAACACGCTTGATATACCCCTTTTTGAAGATTTAACACCCTTTGAAAAGACATATCTTTTTGACCTTTCAAGTAACGGTTGTCTTGATTACAAAAAAGTGAGTGACGGTTTGAGAATTAAAAAACTGCCGGGTATTCCCGGAAAGAGCGCAAGCATTACCGCAGGAAGAATAATTGCCGATACCGTAAAAGATATAATCAGGAGAGAAAGTAAATGAGAGATATAACACTCGGTTATGCTTTTTGCGGCTCGTTTTGTACCATAAAACAGTCCCTTAAAGCGCTTAAAACTTTAAGTGAATACGATATAAACATAATACCCATTATGTCGCAAATTGTCGCAACCAGCGACACCCGATTTACAAATGCAAAAGAACTTAAAGAGCAGGTGGAAGAAATATGCCAAAACAAAATTATATGCGATATTCCGTCTGCCGAGCCGATAGGCCCTAAATCATTGCTTGATATAATTGTTGTGTCGCCCTGCACGGGAAATACCGCCGCAAAAATTGCGCTTGGCATTACCGATACACCCGTTACAATGGCAGTAAAGGCGCATCTGCGCAACCAAAAACCTGTTGTGCTTGCTATTGCGACAAATGATGCATTAAGTGCTTCTGCCAAAAATATAGGCATT
>JAZLFY010000306.1:0-1549 GCA_045616025.1 Acutalibacteraceae bacterium
TCTTCCGCTATCTCACTGTTAAGCATTTTTGTTTTATAAAATTCGTCAAATATGTATATTTCCTTGTCTATCGGGTTGACATAGAACCCGATAAATGCCGTCGGGTCGTTTGTGTAACCGTAATCAAGACCGAAAAAGGCACAGTATTTCCACGACTCGTCTGTCTTAATCGTGCCGCTTCGAAACCGGGTAATGCCAAGTTCAGAACAATTAAAGTCTTTTATTTCCCACCGCTCGTATATAAGCCCCTCGGCAATACCCCAATTCCCTAATCCTGCAACATCGTATTTGCGCGGATTTTCCGTTTTCATACGCTCAAATATATCAATGTCCGTCTTATCTAAGAACTCGTTACATAGGTAATTCGTGCTATATGTGGTGGTGTTATTATCGGTAAGGTCAAAAAATCTCTTTTTAAGCCAATGGGTGTCACTCCACGGGTTAAAGGTTAATGTTGTCTGCTTGAATAGGTTGTCCGGTATGTTACCGCGCGGAACAGACAAGTCAAGTTTGTCAAAATCTGCTTCGCTTCCGATTTCGTACGCTTCTTCTATCCATACCCAACAGAGATACCCCTTACTTACGGTCGTAGACGCAAGTTTAAGTACATCGTCAAACCCTCGAAAAAGAATTTTCTGTTTTGTCGGAAGATATGTCATTTCCATAGGGCTAACATTGTTCTGCCAAAGGTGAGAAACACCAAGTTTTTCCTGTGCCCATTTTAACTGCGCAAAGGTGCTGTCACGGTGCGTATTCATTACGGCACGGACAACAAGCAAGTTACTTTCGGGATATTTCATAATTCGCAAAATATAATTCAAGGCGGTTGTAGCGCTCTTTTTGCTGCCCTTACCGCCTTTTAAAACTCTATATCTGCTTTTATCTCGCCAAAACTCGTCATATCCGCCGCCGATAATGTCAGAAATAACCCTACGCATCTACATCGTCTACTATCGTTACCGGGATATTCCCGTCTATTTCTATTTTTGATTTATCAAGGAAGCCACCGGCAGAACGCAACCGTACTTCGCACGCCCTTATTCTGTCGGGTGCGCTTGTACTCTCGTTACGCATTATCTCTGTCAGTATTCTGTTACACTCTTCAATATCGGCTATATCCTTACTTTCTATTTCTTTTTCAAAGTCTTTAATTTCTTGCGCAAGTTTCCGCAAGTTTTCCCAACCGATAGTTTCGAACGCCGTATTCGTTTTCGCTCTGTACCCTGCTTCTCTTGCCGCTTGCGTTGCGTTACCGTGCTTCTTGTATGCCGCAAGCCACTTTTTCTGCTTCGGTGTAAGTTTACTGGGCAATGGTAATGCCTCCTTTAACATAAAAAGCGAACAACCGCCCATAAAAGACGGTTGCCGCTTCAAGTGAGTGATTATATGAGAGGAACTTTGCAGATTTACCCTCTATCATACTACCACAGAATTTATTAAAATTCTTCCCCGAAAATTCCCACGAAATTCCCACGAAATTCCCACCTATAAACCGAGCGGCACGCACCCGATGTATTCCGCAAACTTTTTTAACGCCCGGTCCTTTATT
>JAZLFY010000307.1:0-7938 GCA_045616025.1 Acutalibacteraceae bacterium
AGCAATAATTTTTGTTCGGTTAATCCATTCGGAACATTTTTCCCTATCCCCTAAACAGACTGTGCAATTTTTCTTGACAAATGGTTATAATAATGTTACAATAATTTGCAAATGATTTGCAAATTTTGCGGGAAGAGGCAAAAAATGGCTAAATATATTACGAAACAGCGCCGTGTTTTACTTGAATTCTTAAACGGACACAGCGACGAAGTATTAAGCGCAAAACAAATTTTTGAAAATGTAAAACAGTACGGCATAAGCGAAAGTGCCGTTTACAGAAATTTGTCCTCACTTTTAAAAGACGGCGAAATTAAAAAGGTGAGCCGTGCCGAAAGTGAAACACTTTCCCGTTTTGTCGACACTCACGCCGACTGTAAAAGTGCGTTGCATCTTTCCTGTAAGAAGTGCGGAAAAATGTTCCATTTAAGCGATGCAACTACAAACGCACTGCTTAAAAGTCTTGAAAGTGCGGATGATTTTAATCTTGATAAATCGGATACGGTTTTGTACGGTGTCTGTAACAAATGCAGATAGGAGAAAATTTATGAAAAAGTTTTTGTGCGTTATTTTGGCGGCGGTTTTGTCACTTGGCATTTTTGCCGGTTGCGGCAGCTCGTCGGATAACGGAAAATTAAAGGTTGTCACCACCGTTTTCCCCGAATACGACTGGGTATTAAATGTTTTGGGCGATAAAAAAGACGGCGCCGATGTAACTTTTTTACTTGATAACGGTGTTGATTTACACAGTTTTCAACCAACCGCGGCGGATATGGTAAAAATTTCAAGTTGCGATGTTTTTATCTATGTCGGCGGCGAGTCGGATAAATGGGTAGAAGATGCCCTTAAAGAAAAGCATAACGACAAAATGATAACCTTAAATCTTCTTGACCTTTTAGGCGAAAAGGCAAAGGCGGAAGAAGAGGTTGAGGGTATGCAAGAAGACGATGAAGAAGAAGCAGAAGAAGAAACCGAATATGACGAACATATTTGGTTATCCCTTAAAAATGCCGAAATCTTTGTAAACGAAATTGCAAATGCCTTTGCAAAAGCAGACTCAAAAAATGCTGATACCTATAAAAACAATGCCGCCGCTTATAATCAAAAACTTGATGCTCTTGATAAAGAGTACGAAACGGCGGTAAATTCCGCAAAGAGAAAAACTCTGCTTTTTGCCGACAGATTTCCGTTTTTATATTTAACAAAAGATTACGGGCTTTCTTATTATGCGGCATTTAAAGGTTGCTCGGCTGAGAGCGAAGCAAGTTTTGAAACGGTTGCATTTCTCGCAAAAAAGGTTGACGAATTGTCGCTTACCTCGGTTTTAACACTTGACGGCGGCGATAAAAAAATTGCCGATACCGTTATTAAAAACACACAAAACAAAAATGCACAAATTTTGGAACTTAATTCAATGCAGTCAGAGAATAAAAAAGGCGATACCTATATTAATATTATGGAAAGGAATTTGGACGTTTTAAAAACGGCGCTTAATTAAAACTATGCCACAACTTGAAGTTAAAAACCTTACCCTCGGTTATGAGGGCAGAGAGATAGTAAAAGACCTTAATTTCACGGTTAATAAGGGCGATTATCTCTGCATTGTCGGTGAAAACGGCTCGGGTAAATCAACCCTTATGAAAACACTTTTGTCGCTGACACCGAAAATTTCGGGCGAAATAATCAAAGCGCCCGATTTTAAAAACAACACAATCGGTTATCTTCCGCAACAAACTGTAGTACAAAAAGATTTTCCTGCATCTGTTTTTGAAATTGTGCTTTCGGGCTTTTCGGGAACAAACGGAATAAGTCCGTTTTATTCAAAAGAGCAAAAGAAGAAAGCCGAAGAGCAGATAAAACGAATGGGAATAGAAAACCTTAAAAACAGGTGCTACCGTGAACTGTCGGGCGGTCAGCAACAACGGGTGCTTTTATCCCGTGCGCTCTGCGCTACCGACCAAATGATTTTACTTGACGAGCCGGTTGCGGGACTTGATGTTAAGGTTACGGCGGAAATGTACGAACTAATCGACCAAATAAACAAAGACGGAATAACCGTTATTATGATTTCCCACGACCTTGACTGCGCCCTTAAATATGCAACCCATATTCTCCATATCGGTAAAACCGTATTTTTCGGCACAAAGGAAGAATATTTAAACAGCCGTCAAAGTGAAGTTTTTATTGATAAAGGGGAGGGAAATTCATGAAAATTTTTACCGATTTATCCCTTTATTTCACCTATCCCTTTGTTCGCTATGCTTTAATTGTCGGGGTGCTTATTTCCCTTTGTTCGTCACTTTTGGGTGTTACGCTTGTACTTAAAAGATTTTCATTTATTGGTGACGGACTTTCCCATGTTGCTTTCGGTGCAATGGCTATTGCGGCAATAGTGGGGCTTACAAACGATATGTTAATTGTAATGCCCGTAACAATTATTTGCGCAATACTTTTACTGCGCACAGGGCAGAACGCAAAAATCAAGGGCGATGCCGCCGTTGCCATGGTGTCGGTCGGTGCATTGGCGGTCGGTTATCTGCTTATGAACATATTTGCAAAATCGGCTAACCTTTCGGGCGATGTTTGTTCAACCCTTTTCGGCTCAACCTCAATTTTAACACTCACCAAAACCGAGGTTTATGTTTGTATTGCTCTTTCCGTGCTTGTTATTGCGGCTTTTGTTTTCTTCTACAACAAGATTTTCGCCATAACATTTGATGAATCTTTCGCAAAGGCAACCGGCACAAAAACGGGTATTTATAATTTAATTATTGCAATTATCATTGCGGTAATAATTGTACTTGCAATGAATCTTGTCGGCTCGTTGCTTATTTCAGCACTTGTCATTTTCCCTGCGCTGTCTTCAATGCGCGTTTTCAAAAGTTTCAAATCGGTTGTAATTTCAAGCGCTTTTGTTTCGGTTTTCTGTTCAACACTCGGAATACTTGTGTCAATTGTGGCAGGTACTCCGGTCGGCTCAACCATTGTGGCGGTTGATATTGTTGTATTCTTTATATTTATGATTATAGGAAAGGTCAAAAAAGGGTGAAAGAAATGAAAAAGTTACTTTGTTTGATTTTAAGTGTTATTTGTGCGCTTTCGCTTGCCGCCTGCGGTAATGAAACGGTTT
The DNA here is from genome assembly GCA_045616025.1 of Acutalibacteraceae bacterium. Taxonomy (GTDB): domain Bacteria; phylum Bacillota; class Clostridia; order Oscillospirales; family Acutalibacteraceae; genus UBA737. Next base: position 3,128 of record JAZLFY010000307.1, read on the forward strand.
CCGAAGAAGAACTTAACGGCGATACGGATACCGCCACCGCTTCAAGTGAAACTAAGGCGCAGGTTGACCTTACAACCCTTTCAAGCACTATGGTATACAGTGAAGTAAGCAATATGATGCAAAATCCGCAGACCTATGTAGGCAAAAAGGTTAAAATGAAAGGTCAGTTTGCGGTCGCACAGGATAACGGCAAAAACTATTTTGCCTGCATAATTGCCGATGCTACCGCTTGCTGTCAGCAGGGCATAGAATTCGAACTTGCAGGCGAGCATACATATCCTGCTGACTATCCGCAACTTGGCAGTGAAATAACGGTTGAGGGTACATTTACAACCTATAAAGAGGGCGAACAGGTTTATCTTCAACTTACTAACGCCAATTTACTTTAATCAAAAGACAAAATTTAAAAGGACTTGAAGAATTTTTCTTCAAGTCCTTTTCTTACTGTTTTAAATTATTTGTTTCTTCTGAAACCTTTGCGGTCGTGTCCGCCCTTTCTCGGTTGCGGAACATCGTCTGCATCAGGGTCAACGGTTGCACCGTTTACCTCAACAAGTGCATCACGGCGGGAAAGATTAATTCTTCCCTGGTCGTCAATTTCGGTAACCTTAACAAGTACCTGGTCGCCAACGGCAACAACATCTTCAACCTTTTCAACACGCTTGGTGTCAAGTTTGGAAATGTGAACAAGTCCTTCTTTACCGGGTGCGATTTCAACGAAAGCACCAAAGGTCATAAGACGGGTTACCTTGCCGCTGTATATAGCGCCGATTTCGGGGTCATTGGCAATAAGGTTGATAATATCAACCGCCTGCTGTCCCTTTTCGGTATCAAGGCAGGAAACGAATACCTGACCGTCTTCTTCAATGTTAATTGTGCATTCGCACTGTTCCTGAATAGACTGAATAACCTTGCCCTGCTTGCCGATAACATCACCGATTTTTTCGGGGTTAATGGTAAGGGTGAGCATTTTCGGAGCATATTTGGAAAGCTCTTTTCTCGGCTCGGGTATACATTTAAGCATTATTTCGTCAAGGATATAAATTCTTGCCTTATGTGTTTTTGCAAATGCTTCTTTAATAATTTCGGGGGTAAGACCGTGTACTTTAAGGTCCATCTGAATTGCGGTGATACCCTTATGAGTACCTGCAACCTTAAAGTCCATATCGCCGTAGAAATCTTCAAGTCCCTGAATATCTACCATGGTCATAAAGTCGCCGTAAACACCCTCGTCACCGGTAATAAGACCGCAGGAAATACCTGCAACCGGTGCTTTAATCGGAACGCCTGCCGCCATAAGAGCAAGTGTACTGCCGCAGATAGAACCCTGCGAGGTAGAGCCGTTTGAAGAAAGAACTTCCGATACAACACGGATAGCATAGGGGAATTCTTCAACCGACGGAATAACCGGAACAAGTGCCTTTTCAGCCAAAGCACCGTGACCGATTTCGCGTCTGCCGGGGCCACGGGAGGGTTTTGTTTCGCCTACCGAGTAGGAGGGGAAATTGTAGTGGTGAATATAACGCTTGCCGGTTTCTTCGTCAAGACCGTCAAGTTTCTGTGCATCGCTTATGGAAGCCAAAGTGGCAACCGAAAGTACCTGTGTTTGACCGCGGGTGAACATACCCGAGCCGTGCGCACGGGGGAGAAGGTCGATTTGTGCATTAAGCGGACGAATTTCGTCAATTCCTCTGCCGTCAACACGCTTGTGTTCGTCTTTAAGCCAAGCACGAACAACATGTTTCTGAACAAGATACATAATCTCGTCAAGTTTTGCTTCTTCGCCCTCAAAGCGCTCGTCAAACTTTTCGTGAACTGCATCGTAAATAGGAAGTAAAGCGGCATCGCGAACATTTTTATCGTCGGTATCAAGTGCGCGTTTTACATCTTCAATGCAGAAATCTTCAATTTCTTTCATAATTTCGGGGTCGGGGTTGCTTGATTCAAAGGTGAATTTTTCTTTGCCGATTTCAGCAACAATACCCTTTATGAATTTAACGATTTCTTTGTTTGCTTCGTGACCTGCCATAATGCAGTCAAACATAAGGTCGTCGTCAATTTCGTTACCGCCTGCCTCAATCATTGCAACCAAATCTTCGGTGGAAGAAACGGTTAAGGTAAGGTCGGTTTTTTCGCGCTGGTCAAGAGTCGGGTTGATTATGATTTCACCGTCAACAAGACCGACAGCGGTGGAAGAAATAGGACCGTCCCACGGAATATCCGAAACGGCAATAGCGGCGGAAACGCCGATTGCGGCGGTAATTTCGGGTGAGCAATCGGGGTCAACCGACATAACGGTTGCAACAACCGAACAGTCATTTCTCATATCTTTCGGGAAAAGTGGACGGATAGGTCTGTCAATGCAACGGGAAGCCAAAATGGCTTTTTCGCTTGCTTTACCCTCACGGCGCTGGAACGAGCCGGGGAAACGTCCTACGGCATACATTTTTTCTTCATAGTCAACCGAAAGCGGGAAAAAGTCAACGCCCTCGCGCGGCTTGTCCGAAGCGGTTACGGTACAAAGAACAGAGGTTTCGCCGTATGAAGCCATAAAGGCGGCATTGGCAAGACCTGCCATTTTGCCGGTTTCAAGTTTAAACGGTCTGCCGGCAATGGTTGTTTCGTAAACTTTGTAGTTTTCAAACATTTTTTAATCTCCTTTTTTCTTTTTTCGCAGAGATTTTTTTATTTAGCAATAAATTCAAAAACCGAAGTATTCGATGCTTGAATTTACCGCTAAAATTTCAAAAATCTCTGCATTTTTTGTTTCTTAATAAATAAAGCAAACCCGAAGAAAAGTTCGGGTTTGCTAAATTCCGTATTACTTACGAAGACCTAATTTCTTAACGATTGCACGGTATCTTTCAATATCGTTTTTCTGCAAATAAGAAAGAAGGTTTCTTCTGTGACCTACCATTTTAAGCAGGCCGCGACGGGAATGGTGGTCCTTTTTGTGAATTTCAAGATGCGCATTAAGTTCGTTGATACGGGTGGTTAAAAGCGCAATTTGAACTTCCGGAGAACCTGTGTCGCCTTCGTGAATTGCGTAATCGGCAATTACTTGTTTCTTGGTTTCGTTAGTCATTTTTTTACTCCTTTTTTTAAAATTTGTCCGCCCGAAACGGAGCAAAAGGTCATTGAGTAATCCGTTAAAACGGCAGTCGCCCAAAGCACCGTAAAGGGTAGCAAACGATAGTATAACACTTTTTTATTTAAATGTAAAGTATTTTTTATATTTTTTTAAATATATTATATATACCACTTGAAATTTTTATTCCGTTTGGTAAAATTAATTAACGGACAGTTCACAAAATTTGCTAATAAACGTAACAAATTGCGCTTATAATATTATCCAAGGAGATGGTTTTGTGAGAGAATTTTTTGATAATGACTTTAACGACCAACAAAACAGCGAATACAACAAATCGTCAGAAGATATAATTCAGGACGAACCGATGGGACAAAACGAAAATTACGGTTACGGTAATTCTTCTTTTAATAATTATTCCTATCCGCAAAAACCGAAAAAGGAAAACAAAAAATACGGAATAGGTGTTGTTGTTGTTCTGTCGGTTGTACTTGCGGCGCTAATCGGTGCCGGCGGTGCGTTTACCGGAATTATTATTTTTAATAAGACAAGAAAAAGCAGCAGTAATCTGCCCGGCGTTTCGGATGTCATCATAAATGTTGTTGAGGAAGCGTCCTCTGTGGCGCAGGCGGTTGCCGAAAAATGCACCAAAAGTGTTGTCGGAATAAGAACTACCACATCGGTTATGAACTTTTTCGGCGGTAATCAGCAGGCAACGGGCGAGGGCTCGGGTGTAATCTACACAAAAGACGGTTACATCATTACAAACTACCATGTAATTGAAAGCGCCGTTAAATCAAATGGCAAAATCGAGGTATTTTTAAGCGGAGATACAAAGAAATCTTATTCTGCAACGGTTGTGGGCTATCACATTTCCTCCGACTTGGCAGTATTAAAAATCAAACCCGACCAAGACCTGCCCGCAGTTGAACTTGCCGAATCGGATAACCTTAAAATCGGACAGTATGTAGTTACTATAGGTGCGCCGGGCGGACTTGAATTTATGGGCAGTGTCACATACGGCGTTATAAGCGGACTTGACCGTGTTGTATCAACAACACCCAATTTAAAACTTATTCAAACCGATGCGGCAATAAATCCCGGCAACTCGGGCGGTGCGCTTCTTAATACCGAGGGCAAACTTATAGGCATAAATTCCTCAAAAATTGTATCGGAAGAGTTTGAGGGTATGGGCTTTGCAATACCCCTTAAAACGGTTGTTGAAAAGTGCGATAATATTATTTCCAAACAGAATAAACCCGAGCCGTATATCGGAATAAGTATCAGTGAAAAGTACACATCACAGATACTTTCCTACTACGGTTATCCCGCAGGTGCGGTTGTTTTAAGTGTTGACGATGACAGTCCGGCTTCAAAAGCAGGAATTAAACGCGGCGATATTATTACCGAATTTAACGGTGTAAAGATTACGGAATATGATATTTTAGGCGAGGCAATAAATGACAGCGATGTCGGACAAACGGTAGAAGTTAAGGTTTACCGTAACGGAAATATCGGGTCTGTTAATTTGACAGTCGGCTCAAGCAGTTAATAAAAAGACTCCCGAAAGAGTAATCTTCGGGAGTCTTAATTTTTAAACATTAAATCTTGAAAAGCAGTACACCGTAGGAGGGGTAGGGCCAGACATTTCGGGGCATTATTGTTTGTGCGCCGTCTGCGTTTTGACGGATTTCCTTCATAATCTTTAATACATCTTCTTTAT
>JAZLFY010000308.1:0-5014 GCA_045616025.1 Acutalibacteraceae bacterium
ATAAAGTTTTAAATCTATCCAAAGGTTTTCGTAATATTTTCGTATTTCGGGGTCTATGTCGTGGTAGTACTGAACTTTCGGCATATCCTCGTCTTTCGGATAGAGAATTTCGTTTTGGTAGTAGTAATAATCGGGGTTTTCAACAACCTTTGTGTTGGGTGAAGCATAACCGATGTATTCGGCATTGGCAAGCGCAATTTCGGGCTCAAGCAGGAAATTGATGTACATAAGCGCCGCTTCATAATTTTGTGCGCAGGAGGGAATACATACCGAGTCAACAAAAATGTTCGTGCCTTCTTGCGGATAGTAGAATTTTAAATCTTCGTTGGTTTCAAGCATTGTAAGGTAATCACCCGCATAATAAGGCCCTATCCCCGCCTCACCGGTTTCCATTTTGCCGTAAATTTCGTCCATAACATAGGACTGCAAAACATCTTTACCTTCTTTTAATTTTTGAAGTGCCTTATCCCAATCTTTTTTGTTTGTGGTGTTAAGGTCCTGCCCCAAAATCATTTGCGCCGTCATAAATCCGTCACGGGGATTGCTGAAATTAAGTGACATATTGCGGTATTTTTCACTCCAAAGGGATTCCCAGGTGTGTTCCGGCTCACCGATAATTGTCGGGTTATAGATAACACCTACCATACCGACATTGTAGCAAACACTGTATTCGTCCTTTTCGTCAAAGAAAAGCCCTTTGTATTTACTGTCGATAAACTTAAAATTATCTATTTTAGATGTATCGATTTTTTTGAGCATATTTTCGTTTTTAAGCCGCTCAACCATATAATCAGACGGAATAATAATATCGTAGGAAACGCCGCCGCCTTTAATCTGCGAATACATTGTTTCGTTGCTTTCAAAGGTGGAATAATTAACCTTTATTCCCGTAAGTTTTTCAAACTCTCGGTTTACATCAATGCTTTCGTCGCTTCCGTCCGAAATATATTCACCCCAGTTGTAAACATTAAGGGTAGTGCCTGCAAGTGATTTGTCGAATTTTGAAACATATTCAATATCGGCATATTCGTATCCGCACCCGCTAAACAGTACAAGAACAAGCATAACACAAAGGGAAACTGAAACAATCTTTTTCATCGTGCAAGCCCTCTTTTCTGTTCTGCTCTGGTCTGTACGGTATTATAGAGAATTAAAAGAACGAATACCGAAATAAAGACAATGGTGGAGAGTGCATAAACATCAGGAGTAACCGTCTTTTTGGTCATATTGTATATGACAATGGGTAAGGTTTGGTAATGACCGCAGGTGAAGTAACTGATAACGAAATCGTCAAGGGAGAGTGTAAATGCCATAATAAAGCCGGTGAAGATTCCTGTTTTAATTGACGGAATAATAACCTTGAAAAATGCCTGAACGGGTGTGCACCCAAGGTCAAGTGCCGCCTCGCTTAAATTACTGTCGGTTGCACGAAGACGGGGAAGTACCGACAAAATAACATACGGCAAATTAAAGGTTATATGCGCTATTAAAACGGTCACAAAACCTAATGATTCTTTAAGTGCTAAAAGTTTGCCGAAGAATACAAATAAAAGCATAAGCGAAACACCCGTAACTATATCGGCGTTCATAAGCGGAATATTTGTTACGGTAGTAACAAGACTTTTTGTGATTTTTGTGCGAAGTGCCGTAATTCCTACCGCCGCCGCAGTACCCAAAACCGTAGAAATAAGTGCGGAAAGTACGGCGATAATCAAGGTGTGTTCAAGTGCGTCTATCATTGATGTGTTAACGGCAAGACTTTTGTACCAATCAAACGAAAAACCGTCAAAAACCCAAACGCTTTCGCCCGAGTTAAACGAAAAGAAAATCATAACGGCAACGGGTGCATAAAGGAAAATCAGTATAAGGGCAACATAAATTTTGGATAAAATTTTCACAGTACAACCGCCTCCTCACTATCGGAAAAGCGGTTCATAACGGCAAGACAAATAATTATCATTACCATAAGAACAAGGGATAAAGCAGAAGCCACATTGTAATAATCGGGACCTGAATTGAAAAGGTATTCAATGGCATCACCGACAAGCAACGTTTTGTTGCCGCCGAGTTTTTGGGAAATGTAAAATGTGCTGACCGACGGAACGAAAACCATTGTAATTCCCGAAATAACACCCGGCATCGAAAGGGGGATTATCACACGGCGAAGACGGGAGGCCGAGTTGCCGCCAAGGTCTGCCGCCGCTTCAAGCAGGGAATTATCAATTTTGGACATAACGGTATAAATCGGTAAAATCATATAGGGTATAAAATCATATACCATACCCAAAATTACCGCACCCGGTGTATTAATAAGTTGTAATGGCTTTAGACCTATACTTGTAAGAAAGGTGTTAATAAGACCTTTGTTTGCAAGTATTGTTATCCACGAATAGGTACGGATAAGAAAGTTCATCCACATCGGAAGCATAACAATAATCATAACCATACGCTGTGAACTGACCTTCATTTTGGTCATAAAGTATGCCATAGGATAGGAAATAAGCAATGTTATTACTGTTGCTATTGCGGCATAAAGGACAGATAATCCAAATGCTTTTTTATATCTGCCTATTTCACTTAAATTTGAAAGGGTAAAAGCTCCCGAAGTATCGGTAAAGGCAAAATATCCCACAATAAACAGGGGAACAACCACGAAAATCGCCGCCCATAAAATATAGGGTGAAGCGGTAAGACGGCTTCCAAAACCACGTTTATTTTTCATATCAGTCTTCCTCCGTGTTGTCGGAAAGGTGGTCAAGTTCTTCACTGTATGAACTGTAATCACCGTAAAGACCGGAATATTCTGACTTTTTCATAATATGTATTGCATCGGGCTCGATAATAAGACCGACCTTATCACCGGTTTTTGATTCGTCGGTTGTCTGTATCATCCATTTAAAACCGCCGATGTCAACAATAATTTCATAGTGAACACCCAAAAAGGCAACCGAGGTAACAACGCCCGTAAGTTCGCCCTTTTCGGGAGAGACAATATCAACATCTTCGGGGCGGATTACAACATCAACCGCTTCGTTTTTTTCAAAACCGGCATCAAGGCACTTGAATTTGTGCCCTGCAATGTCAACAAGATAATCCTCAATCATAACACCGTCAACAATGTTTGATTCGCCGATAAAGTCGGCAACAAAGGCGTTTTTCGGCTCGTTATAAATATCCTGCGGTGTTCCGACCTGCTGAATTTTGCCCTTATCCATAACAACAACACGGTCAGACATGGTAAGTGCTTCTTCCTGATCATGTGTTACGAAAATAAAGGTAATGCCGAGTTGACGCTGAATATTTTTAAGTTCTTTCTGCATATCTTTGCGCAGTTTAAGGTCAAGCGCCGCAAGCGGCTCGTCAAGAAGCAATACCTTCGGTCGGTTGGCTATTGCACGCGCAATGGCAACGCGCTGTTGCTGACCGCCCGAAAGAGTGGCAATTTTACGCTTTTCAAAGCCCTCAAGGTTAACAAGTTTCAAAAGTTCACCGACCGACTTTTTAATTTCGCCTTCGGGTGTCTTTTTAACACGCAAACCGAAAGCAACATTTTCAAAAACATTTAAATGCGGAAAAAGGGCATAACGTTGAAAAATGGTGTTAACCTGTCGCTTATAGGCAGGAACACCATTAAATTTCGTGCCCTCAAAGAAAATATCGCCGCTGTCAGGGTCTAAAAACCCTGCAATTATGCGAAGTGTTGTCGTTTTTCCGCAACCCGACGGACCTAAAAGAGTGATAAACTCTTTATCTTCAATTTGAAGATTAAATCCTTCGAGTACTTTTTCATTTTCAAATGAAACGAAGACGTCTTTGAGTTCTACAATTATTTCTTTGTTCATTAAAGCATCCCCCTTTGTCTACACAAAAAGTGTCGACAGCAGTAAATTTTTTACGTTTACCCTGCGCGATACCCCCGGTCTGCTTTGCCCGATGCCCTGACAAAGGGTTTTTCACAATTATAATAATTGCGGCAAGGGGAATTAAGACCGTTCTTTCTACACAGATGCGTTAACAGTAATAATACCTATTATATTATCACATATTCCTAAAATAAAACCTATTAAATAAAAAGTCAAGATTTTTTTTGAAAAACATAAAAAAACCGTCCTGCCAAGTGACAGAACGGTAAAGAATTAATCACACTTAGATTTAGATTTGTTGGAAGAGCTTTGGTTTTTCTTGTTTGATGTGCGGTTCTTTTCTTTGCTTTGTGAATTCTGCTGTTTCTTGCTTTTGTCGTTAGCCATTGATATTCACCCCTCTTTCAAAGATATTATCTGTAAAAGAGGGATGTTTATTCAAAGTATTAAATGCCGAATAATTCCTTTGCATTGTTTTTAGTTTGAATTAAAAGTTTATTTAACGAAATACCGTATATATCGGCAACCTTTTGTGCGGTAAACGGAATAAGTCCCGAGTGGTTAAGTTTACCTCTGTACGGTTCGGGTGCTAAATAAGGACAGTCGGTTTCAAGCAAAAGCCGTTCTTTCGGTATTATTTCGATGATTTCCGGCAGTTTTTTGGCATTTTTAAATGTGATTACACCACCGACACCGATATACATATTAAGTTTTAAGATTTCTTCTGCCATTTCTTTACTGCCCGAAAAACAGTGCACAACACCGCGCGGCTTGTGTTTAATCAGTAAATCAAGGGTGTCTTTGTGCGCTTCACGGTCGTGAACGATAACGGGTAAATCGAGTTCTTTTGCAAGAATTATCTGCTTTTCAAACAGTTCTGTCTGTTCGTTTCTGTTTTCTTTTTCCCAATAATAGTCAAGCCCGATTTCACCCACGGCAACACATTTTTTGTCCTTTGCCGCATTTTTAATAAAGGAAATATCGGTGCCGCAATTTATGTCTTCGGGGTGAATACCCACGGCGGCATAAACAAACTTATATTTGTTTGCAAGTTTAAGACACTCACTTGAAGATTCTTTTGATGTTCCGCAGGTTATTATTCCGCAAACTCCGTTTTGGTTAAGAGATACAAGCAATTCGTCCCTTATTCC
>JAZLFY010000309.1:0-4315 GCA_045616025.1 Acutalibacteraceae bacterium
CCACACCGAATATTACCGGTTGCAAAACCGAAACTACCTTGCCTAAAAAAGACGATATTTTCCCCATTCTTAAAAACAGAAAGTAAAAAATTATACAAGCCGCTACGGTTAAGAAAGCGGTTAAGCCCTTAAGAAAATAAGAACGCCTTTCATCCTTTTTCAACATAATTTTTATTTCTCCTTATAACAAGTGATAAAACTGAAATTGCCAAAAATGCGCCCAAGCAGTCAATTAAAATATCGTAAAACCTGCAAGCACGTCCCGGTACAAAATACTGATGTATTTCGTCACTTACCGAGTAGACAAGACAGATCGCACCTGAAATTATTATGCGCAGACGGTATTTAATTTCCGTGTAAGTGAATACCGAAAGAAAAGCCGCAAGACCTAATGCAAAATAAAGTGTAAAATGTGCAAGTTTTCTTATCGGAAAAGAAAGTACCGAGCGCAAATCTTTTTGCTCTTTCGCACTCATATTTTTATAGGGCGGATAGAATACTTTAAGTATTAAATCAATTGTGCCGCCGCTTGTCTTTGAAGAGTCATTTGCCGGTTGTGCCGAGAGAGAAAAGATTGTAAACATTACCAAAACCAGCAAAACAACCGAAATTATCCTTAAAAATGTAATTTTCATTAACGGGAGTAACTGTAATTGCTCGGGTTTACCCAACCGCCGTTTCTTAAAAGTCCGAAATGCAGGTGATAACCCGTTGACCAACCGGTTGTACCGACATAGCCGAGTGTTTGACCTCTTGAAACATGTTGACCGGGAGATACAATAATGCTTACGGCATGTGCATAATATGCTTCCATTTTTGCGCCGTTTATGGTACCGTGATTTACAACACAGTAGTTACCGTAACCGCCGCCGCAACCGCAACTGCTGTTCTTTTTATAATTATGAGTGCAAGAATTGTTTACCTTTTCAACATAACCGTCGGTTATAGCACGAATGGGTTGACCGGAAATTGAGCCGCCTGCAATATCAATACCGTTATGACTACCCCTATGGACGGCATCGTTACTCTGGTAACCTGCCGAAATGTTATAAAATCCGGCAACCGGCCATAAAAGATTACTGTTATCATTTATAAAGTTAGGCGTACTGGCACTTCCGCTGCCACTTCTGATTCTTGCTTCTTCTGCTTTTTTGGCTTCCTGCGCCGCTTTTAAATCGGTAGAGGTCTTGTTATAAATCTTTGCCGCATCGGCTTCCTGAGCATTCAGCTCCGCCTGCTTTGCCGCAACGGCATTTTTTGCCTCTATCTGCTGTTGCATAAGTTTTTCGTTTTCGGCGTTCTTTTCGTTAAGTTCCTTAATCTTTGCCGCCAAATCTTCCATTAATTGTTGGTCGTGGGAAGAAACGGTTTTTGTAAGTTGTGAAATTTGCAGAAGATTTGCAAAGGATGTAGCACCTGCAAGAATTCTTACCGGACTGTCAGAGTCGCTCATCCTGATAGAACGAAGGCGCTTTTTGAACTGCTTTTTATCGCTTTCTATTTCTTTTTCGCTTTGTGCGATTTTTTCTTTATTAGCATTTATGGTAGAAGATATACTGTTTATCTTCTTGTTGTAAGACATAATTTGCGCATTGATTTCGCTTATTCTGCTTCTTATGGCATCAAGCACGGCTTTATCGCTTGCCTGCTGTTTTTTTAGTCTGTCAATTTCTGCTTGTGTTACCGCAGAGGTAGAAAGGGATGCGCCGAACATTACAAAAACAAGTGTTAAGCACAAAACCGAAGAAATGATTTTGATAAGTTTCTTTTTCATTTTCTTTTCCCTCCCGATTAAAGTGCGGTAAATTCGCTGCCTTCTTTACGAAGGTATTTACCAATCATAATTATACTGCCTAAAAGTCCTGCGAAAATTCCTATCAGCAGAAATACAAGGAATATGTAAACGGCAACCGAACGGAAATGTACCACATCGGTAGTGCCGAGTGTTTTGGCGATTGCCTCAATGGCGATACGGTAGCAGAAGTAAAGTAAAACCTCCGATATAATCGCCGAAATAACACCGATAAACATACCCTCAACCGCAAAGGGAAGTCGCACAAAAGAGTCGGTTGCGCCAACGGCTTTCATTATGCTGATTTCAAGTTTACGGTTATACATTGTAACCCTTATGGTGTTTGATACGATAACAAGGGAAATTATTACAAGTATGGCGATTATACATCCGCCTGCAATTCCGACACCGCGTTTTATGGCGGTTATCTTTTCTGCCAAATCACCCTGCGACTGAACAATATCTACACCCTCTGTTCCCTCAATGGAACTTATGGTTTCTTTGAATTTTGACATATCTTTCATAGTAACCTTGGCGGCGGCGGAAAGCGGATTTCCGTAATCGTCGTCAAGAAAACTGAAATACTGTTCCTGTTCTTCGGTCATATTTTCCTTAACCGATTCAAGCCCTTGCTCGCTTGAAATGTATTCAGCGGAGGTGACATTGGGCAGTTGCTCTAACTTTGCGCAAAGTGCCTTTGCCTCATCCTCGTTGTGTATAAAATAATCACTTTCAAGAACACCGTTTTTATCCGAGCCCTCTTTACCCTTTTCGACACTGTCGTTATAAAGCGCCCAGTTATAGTCTTTCATATAAACCATAACAACATTTTGCTGTTCAAGATTGCCAAGCACCTTATTTGCATTTTCGGCAATAAGTATTGCAAGACCGATAACGGTCATACAAGCAACAAGAACACCGATTGAGGCAAGTGACATAAGGCGGTTTACCCAGGTTGAACGGAAGCCCTCGCCAACAAGATATTTAACACTTCTCATTTTCATACGCGCACCCCCTTAATTATCCCCGACGACTCTGCCCTTGTCGAGCATAATAACACGGTGTTTAAAATCTCTTACAAGGTTGTGGTCGTGGGTTACCATTAAAACGGTAGTGCCGCGTTTGTTTATTTCGGATAACATATTAACGATTTCATAGGACATATTCGGGTCTACGTTACCGGTCGGCTCGTCCGCAATTATAAGGTCAGGTGCATTAACAAGCGCACGGGCAAGTCCTACACGCTGTTGTTCACCGCCCGACAGTTGCATAGGCATTGAATGTGCCTTGTCGCCAAGACCGACGGCGGAAAGCGCCTTTGAAACCTCTTTTCTTATTTCGCGCGGAGATGCACCGACAACGTGCATTGCAAATGCAACATTATCAAAAACACTCATTGACGGAATAAGGCGGAAGTCCTGAAATACAATGCCCATAGTTCTTCGAAGCATCGGAATTTCTTTTCTTTTCATTTTTACAAGATCAAATCCGTTAACATGGATTTGACCGACATTGGTCTTTTCTTCACGCATTATAAGTTTCATAAAGGTACTTTTACCTGCACCCGAAGAGCCGACAACAAAAACAAATTCGCCGCGGTTTATACGAAGATTTACATCTTCAAGCGCATGGGTACCCGTTTTGTAGGTTTTAGAAACACCGCGAAACTCAATTATAGGTTTTTCGGTCGTACCCGAAATTGGAATTTCCGACATATTTTTTACTCACTTTCAAATTAAAATTTAGTGGGATTGCTCTTTAAGTATTTGTTTACCATAAGTGCAATTTTGAATACGATTGCGTGGTCAAATTCCCTTAAATCAAGTCCGGTGATTTTCTTAATCTTTTCAAGACGGTAAACAAGTGTGTTTCTGTGAACGAAAAGTTTACGGGAAGTTTCGGAAACATTAAGATTGTTTTCAAAGAACTTTTGAATAGTAAAAAGTGTTTCCTGGTCAAGTGATTCTATCGAGCCGCGCTTAAATACCTCACGCAAAAATGTTTCGCAAAGTGTGGTGGGCAACTGATAGATAAGACGGGCAATACCCAAATTATCGTAAGAAATAATTGTCTTTTCGGTATCGAAAACTTTGCCGACTTCCAAAGCAGTTTGCGACTCTTTGAAAGAGCGCGCCAAATCTTTAAGGTTGTTTACAGTAGTACCTATACCGATTACGGTGTGAACAAAGAATTCGCCCGAAAGTGTATCTGCAATAGAGGAAGCAAGTTCTTCAATATCCTTTTGCTCAATTCCCGTTTTGGTTTCTTTAACAAGAGCAATATCGGTTTCGTTGATGTTTATGATAAAATCTTTACTCTTATCGGGAAAGAGATTTTGAAGAACATCGTAAACAGATACCTCATTCGGCTCAACATTATGAACTAAAATTACGGTACGCTGAACATCGCTGTTAAAATAAAGTTCACGGGCTTTAAGATAAATATCGCCCGGAAGAATATTGTCAAGAATAATGTTCTTGATAAAATTAAAGTCGGATCGTAGCCATGTCGTTCTGTGAGCCA
>JAZLFY010000310.1:0-16347 GCA_045616025.1 Acutalibacteraceae bacterium
GTCTTGAAAAGGCATACGAAACGGCAAATCTTGTGGACGATTTAATTTGCAGTTCACTGCCGATTGCTTTTAGTGAAAAACTCGGCTTTTTAACCGAGTGTACAACTAATCTCGGAACGGGTATGCGTGCAGGCGTAATGCTTCATATTCCGCTTCTTGAAGCAGGCGGCGAAATTGCAAGTATTGCAAAATCGGCGCAAAAACTCGGTTTTGCAGTACGGGGTATGTACGGTGAGGGCTCAAAACCCGGCGGCTCGCTTTATCAAATATCAAATCAAATAACTTTGGGTATTACCGAACAAACGGCGATAGATAACCTTAAAATCATTACCGAAAATCTTGTCAAAAAAGAACGGGAAAGAAGAGAATCGCTTGATAAGGTTAAGACGGAAGATATTTGTATGCGTGCTCTCGGTACACTTAAATATGCAAGAATTTTAAGCAGTAAAGAAATGATGCAACTTATAAGCAAAATCAATTTGGGAAAAGCCACCGGAATTATTAAAAACGAGGATATTTTACCTTTTAAGATTTTTATTGAGGGTATGCCGTATATGCTTATGAGAAATTACGGTGACTTAACCGCAAAAGAGCGTGATAAAAAGCGTGCAGACTTAATAAGAGAGTCACTTAAAAATATTTAATAAAGGAAGAATTACTATGAAATATAATTTTGGCGGATTTACGCAAAAAGCAAGCGAAGCATTAAACGGTGCTATTTCTTCTGCCGAAAGTTTGGGACATACCTATGTAGGCAGTGAGCATCTGCTTTTGGGACTTTTAAAGGTCGGAAGCGGTGTTGCGGCAACCGTGCTTGAAAATGCAGGTGTAACAGAAGAAAAAATAACCGAACTTATGCGTTCTTCAATAGGCACGGGAACACCCACAAGACTTTCTCCCGATTATTTTACACCCCGTGCAAAAAAGGTCGTTGAAATTGCAATGACTACCTGCAATAATACGGGCAAAAAACTTGTCGGTACGGAACATCTGCTTTTGGGACTTATGAGCGAAAGCGACAGTTATGCAATTCGCTTTATAAAGCAGGCAGGTGCGGATGTTGCCTCGCTTACTAATGATACTCTTGAAGCCACGGGTATTGATATTGAAGATATTAAAGAAGATACACAACAAGGAGTATCAGAGGGAACAAAAAGCGGTAAAGCAGGTACACTTTCAAAATTCGGCAGAGATTTAACCGAAGATGCAAGAAAGGGCAAAATAGACCCCGTTATCGGCAGAAAAGACGAAATTGAAAGGGTAATACAAATACTCTGCCGCAGAACAAAGAATAACCCCTGCCTTATAGGTGAGCCGGGTGTCGGTAAAACGGCGGTTATAGAGGGACTTGCCCAAAAAATTGCCGACGGTGATGTGCCCGATATTTTAAAGGATAAAAAGATTTTTACACTTGACCTTACCGGTATGGTTGCCGGCACAAAGTACAGAGGTGACTTTGAAGAGCGCATAAAGGCGGTTGTGGACGAGGTTGTTAAATCAAACGATATTATTCTGTTTATTGACGAAGTTCACACCATAATCGGCGCAGGTTCAGCCGAGGGTTCAACCGATGCGGCGAACATTTTAAAACCGTCGCTTGCCCGTGGTGAAATGCAGCTTATCGGCGCAACCACCATTTCGGAATACCGTAAAAACATTGAAAAAGATGCGGCACTTGAAAGGCGTTTTCAACCCGTAAATGTTAACGAGCCGAGCGAAGAAGATGCCGTTCTTATCCTTAAAGGTTTAAAGGATAAGTATGAAGCACACCATAAGGTTACAATTACCGATAAAGCGGTAGATGCGGCGGTTAAACTTTCAAGCAGATATATAAGTGACCGTTATCTGCCTGATAAGGCAATAGACCTTATTGACGAGGCGGCATCAAAAGTGCGTCTTGAAGGTTGTGAGGAGCCGAAAGAGATTAAAGATATTAGCGAACAGATAAAGGTGCTTGAGGGCGAAAAAGACGATGCCATAAGCAGTCAGGAATTTGAACGCGCGGCACAAATAAGGGATAAATGCAACAAATTGCGTAACGACTCTGAAGAAATGCGCACAAAATGGCAGGAAAAGAATATGCACAGTTCGGGCGTTGTAACCGAGGAAACAATAGCACAAATTGTTTCAAGTTGGACCGGTGTGCCGGTTGTACAACTCACCGAAGAAGAAAGTGAACGGCTTTTACACATGGAAGAAGTTTTGCATAACCGTCTTGTCGGTCAGCACGAAGCCGTTACGGCAGTATCAAAGGCAATAAGACGGGGCAGAGTGGGACTTAAAGACCCCAAAAGACCTATCGGCTCATTTATCTTTTTAGGCCCTACGGGTGTAGGTAAAACCGAACTCTGCAAAGCGCTTGCCGAGGCAATGTTCGGCAGCGAAAATATGATGATACGGCTTGATATGTCGGAATATATGGAAAAACACACAGTATCCCGTCTTGTCGGTTCGCCGCCCGGATATGTCGGCTTTGAGGAGGGTGGTCAACTTACCGAAAAGGTAAGAAGAAATCCCTATTCCGTAATCCTTTTTGACGAAATAGAAAAAGCACATCCGGATGTTTTCAATATCCTGCTTCAAATTCTTGATGACGGCGTTTTAACCGACTCACAGGGAAGAACCGTAGACTTTAAAAATACGGTTGTTATTATGACATCTAATATCGGTGCCCGTATGTTGACCGATAGAAAGGTATCTTTCGGTTTTGGTGATAATTCGGTTGAAGACACAGATACAAAGGATGTTAAAGAAAAGGTGTTGGGTGAACTTAAAGAGGCGTTCAGACCTGAATTTTTAAACCGTGTTGACGATATTATTGTCTTTTCCAAACTTACAAAAGACGAAATAAAAGAAATTTCGGGCAATATGCTCAACAACCTTAAAGGGCGGCTTTTAAATCTTAATATTGATTTTTCTTTTACCGATGCAGTTCTTGACCTTATTTCCGAAAAGGGATACGACCCGATTTACGGCGCAAGACCGTTAAGAAGAAAAATTCAAAACGATATTGAAGATGCTTTAAGCGAAAAAATACTTGACGGAAGCATTAAAAACGGCGATAATGTAATATGTGATGCGGAAAACAACACATTTACATTTTCCGTAAATAAATAACAGGAGTATTATGAATGTTTCCAAAAGACTTTTTATTCGGTGCCGCAACGGCATCATACCAAATCGAGGGCGCGTGGAATGAGGACGGAAAAGGCCCGTCTATATGGGACGAATTTTCCCATACCCCCGAAAAAATAAAGAATAACGACAACGGTGATATTGCGTGTGACCATTATCACCGTTTTCGTGAAGATGTAAAACTTATGAAGGAAATCGGGCTTAAAGCATATCGCTTTTCGGTTTCTTGGCCCCGCATTTTGCCAAACGGAACGGGTGAAGTAAATCAAAAGGGAATTAAATTTTACCGTGAACTTTTAACCGAACTTAAAGCGGCAGACATTGTTCCCATGATGACCATTTACCATTGGGATTTACCGCTTGTTTTACAGGAAAAGGGCGGTTGGTGTAACCGTGAAATTAAAGATTGGTTTGCTCAGTATGTTCGGGTTATTGCCGAGAATTTAGGTGACCTTTGTGATTACTATATCACCTTTAACGAACCGAGCGTTTTTGTTAAAGGTTACATAAACGGCACTCATGCGCCGGGACTTAAATATACACCGAATTATTATGTTAAAGCATTTCATAATATTTTGTGCGCTCACGGTGCGGCAGTTAAGGTTTTAAGAGAAGTTTTGCCCAACGCTAAAATCGGTTGTGCACCTGCTTCAATTCCTTTCGTTCCAAAAAACAAATCAGATGAAGACGAGTGCTATAACCAGTATTTTGCGGTTGATAAAAAAATCGTAAATTATTCATATTCACCAATTGATAACTTTATAAATGTTCCGTCAATGTTTTTAGACCCGATTGTTTTCGGTGAATACCCGAAAGACAGTTTGCAATTCATTGAAAAATATCTGCCCAAAGAGTGGAAGGAAGATTTAAAGGAAATATCTTTACCCATAGATTTTATTGCCGAAAATGTATATCAGGGACGGCTTTGTGAGGTTAAAGACGGTGTTCTTAACCGCATTGATTTCAAGACGGGTTACGATAGAACAGCTATTGACTGGCATATACAGTATGATGCACTTTACTATATGCTTAAATTTATTTACAGACGGTATAAGTTACCGATTATGGTTTCGGAAAACGGAACATCCTGCGCCGACAGAATATCACTTGACGGCAAGGTTTACGACTATGACCGTATTGACTATACCAACCGCCATCTGCTTGCCGCCGAAAAGGCAATAGACGAGGGTGTACCTTTCTTTGCATATACTCATTGGTCGCTTATGGATAATTTCGAGTGGGCAAGAGGATATTTTGACCGTTTCGGACTTATTTATGTTGATTTTGAGACGGGGGAAAGACGGCTTAAAGAAAGCGCATATTGGTATAAAAAAGTTATTGAAACAAACGGCGAATATTTACATCGCCATGAGGGTAAATAATGAAAAAGGTTAAAATAACGGTAATGAAAACCGCAAGGTATGACGATTTAATCGCAAAGTATGAAAATCCCATAAGTCACGCCTGCGATATGTCGGTAGGACAGACTTTTACAGCAGACGGCTACAAAATTCCCGACGGCTTTTGCGAAAGCGCTTGGGAAAGTGTTGCACCCTTTGTGCTTGCTCTTTCCTGCGGTGGTGAGGATTTTTACGACGGTTGGATGAAAAACAAAAAATCTGCAATGATTTCCTGCAACGACGGTTTTCGTCCCGTAACATTTTTACTTGAAACGATAGACTGAAAAAGCGCCTTTGGGCGCTTTTTTCTACTTTAAGTAGGTTGAAAGAGATATTAATTTAAGATATAATTTCTTCGGAGGTTAGAGATATGAACACTTATATTACGGGCGGAATTATTAAAAAACTCCGTGAAGAAAAGGGTATGACACAGTCTGGCTTGGCAGAAAAATTAGGTGTCAGCGATAAGACTGTTTCAAAATGGGAAACGGGTAAGGGTTACCCCGACATTACACTTATTGAGCCGATTTCCGACACTCTCGGTGTGTCTGTAAGCGAACTGCTTTCTGGCAATAAAATTGTTAATGAAAACTACGGTTTTAATATGAACCGCACCTGCTTTTATGTTTGTCCCGTTTGCGGTAATGTTTTTTATTCAAGCGGGAAAGCGGTTATTTCCTGCCACGGAATTACACTTTTACCGCTTGAATCGGATGCGGACGAAAAGCATATTATTTCGTATGAACCCTCGGAGGACGAATATTATGTAAGCGTTAATCACGAAATGAGTAAAACGCATTACATATCTTTTATTGCTGCCGTAACTGATAATTCGGTATCACTTGTTAAACTTTATCCCGAGGGTAATGCCGAAGCACGGTTTAAGAAGAATAAAACCTATATGCTTTATGCCTACTGTAACCGTCACGGACTTTTTAAAGTTAAGGTTCAAAATAATATGAATAAGTATAAAGCCGAAGCAAAACAAAGGTGGTGGAATACTGCCGAGTATAAACAAACCGAAAACTTTTCACCTCAAAAAGAAAAGGAAGTATCGGGCGGCCTTACATGGATTTTTCAAAAGTTCGGAAAGATAAAAGATACCGATTATAAATCGGAAAAGGCAGGCGAACTTGTAAACGAACTTAAAACATTTATAAGTGAAAACTGTTATACTTGCAGCAACGAAATGCTTAAAAATTTAGGTGAAATGTATGTGCTTGACGAAAGATTTAAGAATAATATAGACTCCTATGGCGGCAAGGGAACAGCGGAATTTGTAAATAATGCAATTAAATATTTTGTAAAATAAAAAGTACGGACGGCAAAGGGCGTCCGTACTTTTACTGTATAACTTGACATTACCTAATAATAATGGTAAAATTACCATGTATTATTATGGTATATTGTGCAATGATAATAAGAAAGAGGTAGAATAGAATGGCACTTTATGAAAAACTCTTAAAAGGTGAGGAAAACTTGGCACTTGTCGGTCTTGGTTATGTCGGTATGCCGATTGCCGTTGCCTTTGCAAACAAAGGACTTAATGTAATCGGGTTTGATTTAAACGCATCTAAAATCGAACTTTATAAAAGCGGCGTTGACCCGACAAAAGAAGTTGGCGATGAAGCAATAAAGAATACCAAAGTTAATTTTACATCAGACGAAACATCCCTTAAAGATGCAAAATTCATAATTGTTGCCGTTCCTACACCTGTAAACACCGACCATACTCCCGATTTAACACCTGTTATCGGCGCTTCCGAAATTGTCGGCAGAAACCTGACAAAAGGTGCTGTTGTTGTTTATGAATCAACAGTTTATCCCGGTTGCACCGAAGATGTTTGTATTCCCATTCTTGAAAAACAGTCGGGACTTAAATGCGGTGTTGATTTTAAAATAGGTTATTCACCCGAAAGAATTAACCCCGGTGATAAAGTTCACCGTCTTGAAAATATCCATAAAATCGTTTCGGGTTGCGATAAAGAGTCACTTGACGAAATCAAAAAGGTTTATGATATTGTTATTGAGGTTGGAACACATCCCGTATCAAATATAAAAACCGCCGAAGCGGTAAAGGTTGTTGAAAATTCACAAAGGGATATTAATATTGCCTTTATGAACGAACTTGCAATGGTATTTGACAAAATGGGAATTGATACCAACGAGGTTGTTGACGGTATGAATACCAAATGGAACGCACTTGGATTCCGTCCGGGACTTGTCGGCGGTCACTGTATCGGTGTCGACCCGTATTATTTCACTTATGAAGCCGAAAAACTCGGTTATCACTCACAGATAATCTTAAACGGCCGTATTGTAAACGACAGTATGGGCGCTTATGTTGCCGATGCCGCTGTTAAGAAAATGATTGAAGCGGGACAAGCACCTAAAAAATCAAAGGTTGTTATTTTGGGACTTACATTTAAGGAAAACTGTCCCGATACACGCAACAGTAAGGTTGACGATATAATCAAACAACTTTCAACCTACGGTATTAAACCGCTTGTTGTTGACCCATGGGCAAGCGAAAGGGATGCAATGAACGAATACGGTGTCACCCTTACCGATATTTCAGAGGTTAAGGATGCCGACTGTGTAATCGTTGCCGTTGCTCATAACGAATTTAAGGCACTTTCCTTAAATGATATTAAAAAATTCTATAAGAACTGTAATGAGGCCGTGTTTATTGATGTTAAAGGCCTTTATTCCGTAGAGGAACTTAAATCTTCGGGACTTAATTGGTGGAGATTATAATTTAAGGAGATTTTCAATGCAGGAGAAACTAATTTCAATTATTATTCCGACCTATAAGCGCCCCGATGTTTTACCCCGTGCGGTTGACAGCGTTCTTGCACAGTCTTATAAAAACATTGAGGTTATTGTGGTTGACGATAATGACCCGACCTTTCCCGAACGTGCCGTTACAGAAAAGGTAATGGAAAAATATGCGGACGAGCCCCGTGTTAAGTATATAAAACATCCGAAAAATATGAACGGCTCTGCCGCGCGTAACACCGGTTTTGCCAATTCAAGCGGCGAGTACATAATGTTTCTTGACGATGATGACGAGTTTTTGCCGGGCAAAATAGAAAAACAGTATGCACTTATGGAATCGCTTGACGAGTCGTGGGGAATTTCGTATACTATTTATGAGACCGTTGATTCAAACGGTAAAATAGTTTCTGTTTCGGGAGAAAAAGCTGAAGGTCGGTTGCTTGTAGATGCACTTGGGAGAAATCTTTTTTTGGCAGCAGGCTCAAATTTAATGGTAAGAAAAAAAGTTTATGAAGAACTAAACGGTTTTGATGAATCTTTTAAACGCAATCAAGATTTGGAATTCTTGGTAAGAGCATTAAAAAATTACAAAATTGCTTTTGCAGATGTTTTGGGACTCCGCATTTATATGCACAACAGTAATTCGGTTATAGCAATGCCCGAACTTACAAAACAGTTTGTTGCACAGTTTTCTCCTATGATACAAAAATTGTCTGAAAAAGAAAAAACTAATGTTTTTCGTCATTTGGGTTTGCAGGTTTTCAGGTATTATTTATTTGAAAAGGATTTTAAAAACGCAAAAAAAGCGATTAAAGAATACAAAGTTGGTTACGTTGAATCGGTGTTTTATCTTTTTCATTTAGTATACAGAAAAATTTCTAAATTAAGTGTAGGTTATAAGTTTAAATTCAATTAGTGTAGGTGGTTATTATTCTTCATGTTTTCTATCAAGATTTTCCATACGGTTACAGTGAGGCATTTGCCGAAGATGAACTTAAAATTCTTGCAAACGGTAATAATATAAAGATTTATTGCTTTGCGGAGAATACAGAAGTCAAGAGAAATGTACCCGAAACCTGTGAGGTGATTAATCTTTATAATTTCGCTTATTTGAAAAAAGCAAAAATGGTATCTTTCTTTAAAATGTTAGCACCTAAAACTTTTAAAGAAATACTTTTTATGAAAAAAAGCGGATATAAAGTAAACGCACAAAATGTTCACAGAATTCTATCTTATTATAAATTTTTGTACATTTCAAAAAAACATAAGTTTGATATTTCTTCGGGTGATATACTTTATTCCTATTGGTGTACCGAAGTAGGGTACTTAACTTCAAGATTAAAGAAAGACGGTGTTAAAACCGTTTCCCGTGCTCACGGATATGATATGTATCACGAGCGTGGATATAACCCTTTCAGACGGGAAGTTTTCAGTTCGCTTGACTGCCTTTACTGTATAAATTCGTCGGGCAGAGAGGATATTATTAAATATAATAAAGATTATATTTCTCCCGAAAATGTTAAGGTTGCCCATTTGGGTGTTGATTTTAAAGAGTGCGCACCGAAAACATATGAAGAAAAAGATACTTTAAAAATTGCTACATGTTCAAGCATAATACCGCTTAAACGGCTTGATATTTTAATCGGCGCATTATCAAAACTTGATATTAAAACCGAGTGGATACATTTTGGCGGCGGCAGTATGAGCGACCAAATAAAAGCACTTGCAGAAAAGGAATTAGAGAATAAGACGAATATATCTTACACTTTCGCAGGTACAACAGAACACGGTAAATTACTTGAATTGCTTAAAACCGACGGCTTTGATTTGTTTGTTAATTGCAGTGATTTTGAGGGCATTCCCGTATCGGTTATGGAAGCAATGGAATTCGGTATTCCGTGTATTGCAAGAAATGTCGGCGGCATGTCAGAACTGATTTGTAAAGATAACGGATATTTGCTTGATAAAAATGCCGGTGATAATGAATTTGCAAAGGCAATTAGCGATTTTTATAGTTTATCGCAAGCGGATAAATGCCGTTTGTCGGAAAATTCAATATATAAAATAAAATCTGAATTTAATTCAACCTTAAATTATTCCGAATTCAAGTCGGAATTGTTAAAATAAAAAAGCCCTTTCGGGCTTTTTTATTTTTCACCTTTTGAAAAACTCGGCTTTTTCACATCGGTGTTTTCAAATTGATTATCCTGCTTTAAATCGGATAAATCAAAATAAATTCTTGAATCTTCGGTAACACCGAAATCTTGGTTAGAACCGCTGTCCTGAACCTTGTTAAATGCTTCACGGAACATCGCGTTGTGCGCTTCTTCACGGTTTAAAAGGAAGTCAATGGTGTCGCGTACCTTTTTATCGTCAATTTGTCTGTAAAGGTATTCGTAAACTACCTTTGCACGCTGTTCGGATGCAATGTTTGAAAGCAAATCTGCACACAAATCACCCGTAACCGTAACATAATCACCCGTCCAGGAATAACCCGACGAGTTAATTAGTCCTGGGTTAAGACCTAAAAGAACATGGCTTTGAATTTCTCCGGCATCAACCGCATCGGCATCGACATCGTGGCCGTTTAAAAGATTAATGGTTTGAGCGACCATTTCCATATGACCGAGTTCTTCCGCCGCAATATCAAGAAAAAGGTCTTTAATATCCTTGTCTTTAATGCGGAAACTCTGTGACATATATTGCATTGCCGCTTTAAGCTCTCCGTTGCCGCCGCCCAACTGTTCCTGAAGCAGTACGGCATACTGCGGATTAGGGCGTTCAACGGCTACCGGATGAAAAAGTTTGTTTTCGTATTTAAACATAAAAAATCAATCCTCCGAAAATTAGTTTTACCGTTTTCGGAGGATTGATGTATTTTTTTATTGGTAATGTTTTCTGCGCTATACCGCTTCAAAAATATTATAATTTCTGATTGTTGGGTTTTCTATACGGTCATTTACCGAATAAGCATGTTTTTCAAGGTCACCGCATACGGCGTCTGTAATTTCTTTGTCCTGTAAAAGCGATATAACGCTTGTGCAAACATCTTCTATGGTATTGTATTTCTGTTGCGCAAAATAATCGTCACAGTTGTCCCCGAAAAGAATATAAGAAAGATTTTCTTTTAATTCTATTGTATTCGGAATTTGTTCAAGCGCGCGGAAACTCCATTTATAATATGGCATATATCGGTTGTTGAGTAGAAAAATCACTTTAAGTGCAGATGTTACAAACTCGTTTGCGGCAAGTTGTGCCGCCTGCGGCTCGCCGTGCTTTAAACACCGAATAAAATTATACTGTCCCGACTGTACCATTAAAAGAAGATTACCTGCAATTCTTTTAAGACGAACATCGTTTGGCATATTAAGAAGACAGTTTCTTATATTTGAAAATTCACCGTAATCGTCAAAAAACACTTCACCGTTGGTGGCTTCGGCAAGTGCATAATCGGGGATATGTAACCATTGTTCTGTTGACAGTTTACCGTCAGGACATCCCGTATTTTTTAAATAAAAATCGGAAGTTCGGATTACTCCGTTACGGTTTCCGCCGACGGGCGATATATTCTGTCGCTTAAATCCCTCGAATTCTTTTGGAAGTTTGGCATAAGCGCGTTCAAGCAAAAAGGCATTTCTTCGGTCAATAATTTCCTCACTTGGTAAAAAAATACAAAATCCCGGCTCGAAATCATGGTCACGGGATATTTCGTCATCAAATCCGAATTTATCCGATCCGCTTCCGACAAAACCCACGGCGATATATTTAAGCAGTTCGGGAAATTCGTTTTCTAAAACGGGCTTGCCGCACTCTTCATAATATTTTTTTGATAATTCAAGTCCGTTCATAATAATTCCTCGCAATAATGTTTAATTCGTTTGCATAGGCAAAATAACCGTAATATTCAAATGTCGGCGCACATTTTTCACAAATGTAGGCAAAATTGCCATCATGAATATTATTTTTATCGGTAAGTAAACCGTATGCTTTATTAAGATATTCGTCAATCTCTTTTTCGCCGTTTTCGGGGCCTTTGCTTTTGTGTATAAGGTCGGCAAGATTACAGTAGGTAATTGCAGCTTCGCCATTATAAATATTAAATTCCTTTAATATTTCAAGCGCCTTAAAATACATTTTTTTGGCTTTTCGATATTCTTTTTCATCGGTAAGTGCAATCGCCATATTGTTGTACAAACCACTCAAACGGTAGTCGTTGCTTTTAAGTCTTTTTTCGTATATTTCCTTTGCTTTGCCGTAAAAATCAAGTGCCTTTTGGTTTTCGTCAAAAGATTTTAAGGCGGTGGCAATATTTAAATAAGTTGTTGCGGCGGTGATACTGCCGTCAAGTTCTGCCGTTTTAATAACCGATAAAGCAGAAGTGACGGCTGTTTTTGTTTCTTCCTTTTTTTCGGTTTTTCGGTAAAGTCCTATTAGTTCGTTAAGTATTGCAAGTTCGCCCCGTAAATCATTTCCGTTTTGTGCTTCAAGTAACCAATATTTTAGAAGTTTTTCGGCGCCTGAAAAGTCCTTCTTTTCAAGATTGTTATCAAGTTTTTCTGTGATGCGGCGAATAGGTATAAGAGAAACAGTGTTATTGACACCCATTTTAAGCGGACAACACGGCTCCTCATAATCTTCTTTGTTTAAATGTTCGTACATAATTTTTCCTTAAATTCTTCCGTAGGTTTTCAGTTCGGTTATTCTGAAACTTTCAAGTTTTTTAAACAGTGCATAGGTGCGGTTTTCATCGGAGCATAACCGCTTTGCAATTTCCGAAAATTTTTCTTCCCGCAAAGCATCGTTATTTATGTACATAAAATCAATATAACATTGATGACACCAGTAATTGCGCATAATACGAATATCATTTATTGTGTCATATTCTTCTTTTGATAAATCGGGAATATTGTCAGAATAGTCAAGTTCCTTTAAATCTCTTGCAATTTCGCCAAGACTGAAATTTTGAACTTCTGTAAAATTCTTTTCAAAATCGCCGTCTTTTATTGCAGCATAAATAAGTTTTAAATCGTATTCAATTCCCTGAACTTGTTGTATAAGTTCACTGTGTATCATTTTAAAAGTATCGTAAGTCATAGTACCGCCCTTTGTTCTTTTTTTACATTATAACATATAATTATTGTTTTTACTATTACAATTTAAATATAATAGCGGTTGACAAACATTATCTTAATCTGTAAAATGGTAATATAAAATTTTAAGAAAAAGAGAAGGAAATTATGAATAAACTTTTCAAAAAATTATCTTTATGTGTACTGTTTTGTTTGAGCGTGGTTGTTCTTTTAAGCGTTACCGCTTTTGCCGATACGGCATCAATTACTTGTGACGGCACTGTTTATGAGAACGAAAACTTTACCGTAACTGTAAAATATGTTGCAAATAATAATTTCTATGCTCATGATTTTCGTTTGCAGTATGATTCTTCGGTGCTTAAATATGTTTCGGGCGGCGATCGATATTCCGAAAAAAGTGTTAAATGGGTAGATGCCGATAACGGAATTAAAGAAATTTCTTTTGAAGCACAGTTTTGCCCCATTAAAGAGGGTACAACCAAACTTTCACTTAAATGTGAAGTCGGCGCATTGGAAAAATCGGCGGCAGATGCAGAAAAGCAAATAACCGTAAAACCTGCAAAAGTAAAGAAAGAGACGACACAAAACGATAAGGGGAATTCGGCGCAAACGCAGACAGAGAATATGCCATATCTTTCGGAACTTAATGTAAGCGAAGGCAAACTTTCTCCTGCATTTGATCCGAAGGTTTCAAAATACACCCTTAAGCTTGACAGTACGGTTGATAAAATTACCGTTGATGCAAAAGCGACGGCAGGTGAAGTTAAGGGAACGGGCGAATACGAAATAAGTGAAGGCGAAACAGAAATTACCGTCACCGTAACATCCGGCGATATAACGGGTAATTATATAATAAAGGTTAAGAAAGCATCCGAAAAGGATTCTTCACAACTTACTGCCGATACCGAGCAGGGAAGTAAACCAACTAAATTCAATTATAATTATTTGTGGTTGCTTTTGCCTATTGCTGCGGGACTTGTAATTCTTAAAATTGCACTTTCAAAAAAGGACAAACCGAAAACCGTAGAAGAAAACAAAGGGAAAAACGAGCCGTTTGACGAAACAAACGAGCAGTAAAAACAAAAGGGCTATAAAAACAAAAGTTTTATCAGCCCTTTTTTTATTGATAAGTTATTATCTGTGTGATAAAATTTAATCATAAATTTTTAGGGGGTTTTATTATGAACACTAACACAATTATTACCATCGCACTTTCGGTCTATTTCTTTATTTCCGGCATTATTATGCTTGTTAAAGGCAAAATGCTTCGCGGCGATTATTCAAAATATACCGAAAAATCCGTAAAAGCATTTGCCCGTGTTATGGGTGCTTGCTTTACTATTTCTGGGCTTCTTTTTGTTCCGTATTGGGTAATCGGTTATATGAACGGTGATATGAAAAAAATCACTCCTGAACGCGGTATTATTCTTTTGGTTATTTTGGGTGTTGTTATTATTTCACTTATTCTTCGCTTTGTTATTCTTAAAAAGCCCAGTTCAGGAAAAACTCAATCTTTCGACAAAAGTGTTGACGAAGACGACATATAATTACGGTAAGAATATATGATAGAAATTAAAAATCTTACAAAAAAGTTTGGGGACAGTTTGGTTGTCAACGACCTTTCGTTTACCGTGGAAGACGGCTCTATAACCGGCTTTATCGGTCCTAACGGCTCGGGTAAAACCACCACCCTTAAAATGACTACGGGTGTGCTTACCCCAACCTCGGGTTCGGTAACTCTTAACGGTATAGATATTGCCCGTCACTCAATAGAGGCAAAACGGCAGTTCGGTTTTGTTTCCGATTCGCCCGACCATTTTTTGCGCCTTACGGGGCTTGAATATGTCAATTTTATGGCGGATATGTACGATGTACCGAGCGAGGGCAGGGCAAAGTTTATTCTTGACTATGCCGAAAGATTTGATATTGCCCGTTCGCTTAACACTAAAATTCTTGCATATTCACACGGTATGCGGCAAAAGATTATGATAATCGGCTGTCTTATACATAATCCGTCAATCTGGATACTTGACGAGCCGATGCTCGGTCTTGACCCGCAATCGGCTTATGAACTTAAAAGTATGATGAAAGAGCATGCCAAGAACGGCAACTCGGTGCTTTTCTCTACCCATGTACTTGAAGTCGCCGAAAAGTTATGCGACAATGTCGTTATAATTAAAAGGGGCGAACTTAAATACAAGGGAACGGTTGAAGAACTGCGTTTAAGTCATGAAGGCAGCAGTCTTGAAGAGATATTCATTGCCTTGACGGGGAGAAACACAAATGAATAAGTCAATCGCCCTTTTTAAGGTGCTTCGTAAATGCCGAAAGAATACAGACGGCGGCTTTTCGGGCAGTATCTTTGCAGGTAATATTTTATTTCTTGTTTTGGGAATAGGTGTTGCCGCATTGCTCGGTTATGTCGGATATATAATCGGCCCATTGGCGGAACTTTTCGGCGGTGACGAAAACATTATTTCGGTACTCGGAACGGTTACGGGTATTGTTGTTTTGGCTTTAAGTATAAAAACTCTGCTTGTTTCAATGTATATGTCAAGAGATGTTGATATTCTTATAACAATGCCGCTTACCCCTTTACAGATAGTCTTTAACCGTGTGCTTGATGCACTCATTTCGGGTTATTTGGTAAGTTCTGTTGTTATTATTCCGTTTGTTGTCGGTTACTGCTTAGGCGGTACTGTAAGCGCAAAACTGATAATTGCCGCATTACTCATATTTTTGTTTGTACCCGTGTTTGCGGTAATGGCGGTATCAAGTGTAATTATGATAATTATGCGAATTGTAAAAGTATTCAGAAGCCGTGACCGTTTGACACTTTTCGGAATAATTGCAACTGTTATTTTAATTGCGGCATATTTTATTCTTGAAAATGATGTTTCAAATTCAAATACACAGCAGACCGTTGCAACCGCTTTCGGGTTTTTCGGAAAAATAAAATACCTTATCCCGATAGTTCCGTTTCTTGCAAAATTTTTATTTTCGGGCGGAATAGTCAATTTAGGCATTTCGGCGGGCATTCTTATTCTTACCGCAGGAATTTTTTATCTTGTGAGTGATAGGTGTTATTTGGGCGGCGCACTTAATATGTTAGATGCGCAGAGCAATTCAAAACCGCTTAGCAGGGAAGAAATTGAAAAATTAAGCCGTAAGCGTTCACCCGTTCGTTCGGTTATGAAAAAAGATTTTCTTTTAACATTAAGAACGCCTGCAATTTTAATGACAAATTACATCTTCCTTTGGGGATTGCCTGTTGTGGCGCTGTTGTTTGTTGCTTTTTCGGGTGGATTCTCCACCACGACGGCAACCGCCGCAAAATCGGCACAGCAAACGGCAATAGAAAGTTTCTGCCTTTGCCTTATGCTCA
This sequence comes from Acutalibacteraceae bacterium, assembly GCA_045616025.1. Lineage (GTDB taxonomy): Bacteria > Bacillota > Clostridia > Oscillospirales > Acutalibacteraceae > UBA737. Next base: position 15,789 of record JAZLFY010000310.1, read on the forward strand.
CTTTGGTGGTGCTTCCGTTCTTCGGAATTTTTACACAAATTGCCTGCAAATCAATATCCCGTGAGGGTGCAGATTTTATGAACTTACGGCAAATGCCTTTAACATCACGAAATCTGATAAAAGCAAAACGGAATTTGGCGCTTATCATAACCGGAATTTCTACGGTTATTATGCCGGTTATTGCCTTTTTGTTGCTTGTGCTTTTAGGTAAAATACATCCGCTTGCGGGAATTTTTGGCGCGGCGGTTTGTGTTCCCATTACATTTACTCTTGTAAATGCAGGGATATATGCCGACCTTAATCAACCTGATATAAACTGGTCAAGCGAAAGCGATTTGACAAAATCAAACCGTTTGTACGGATTTTTTATTATCGGTTATTGCATTTTCGATATTGCTCTCTCTGTCGGAATTGTTTTGATTACCGAACATATAAACAATCTGCTTTTATTAGGCGCAGTAGGTGTTTTGGTAGTTGCAGTTCAGTCGGTAATAGCAATTATTTTCTCAAAACTTATGTTTTCAAAAGGAATTAAGGTGTTAAAACACCTTGCGGAAAT
>JAZLFY010000311.1:0-10245 GCA_045616025.1 Acutalibacteraceae bacterium
GGTTGTTAAGGTCAAGGACAAAATTGTATATTTTTTACATAAGTTTTTAGAAACGAGACGGCATAAATAAAATCCCTTGCGGGATTTTAAATGAAGGCGCCTTGACGGGCTAATGCAAACGGTGCGTCAAGGATGCCGCACCGTTACTAGATGCTAGATGTTAGACGATAGATGCTAGACGGTATGTGTCCTGCGGACGGCATTTATAACGGAACGAGCAAGCCGCCTACGATATATCAATATAGATTGATAGCACAATCTAACGGCCCCGCAAGCCTCAAAGGGGGCTGTCTGCGAAGCAGACTGGGGGATATGATAAATTATACACTGCGACATAATTGGTCAATTTGTTGGCATGGCAGAATATATAATATCCCACCACCGCAAGCGGTCCCCCTCCCTTTAGGCAAGGGAGGCAAATAGGGGTTGTCGTCCGGCAACCCGTTTGGTTTGTGCGGAAAATAACGGGAGGGCGTGGAAGCCCTCCCCTACAACATATCAATTTATATTACGCCGTAGGCACATTAACATCCGCAAAGCGGATATTTCACTCGCCGTCAGGCGAATTTCACTGCCGAAAGGCAATATCACTTGACCGTAAGGTCAAATATCACTTAAAATCCCGTTAGAGATTTTATTTACGCCGTAGGCACATTAATTTGTGCGAAGCACAACTTCGTTTGTCCGTAAGGACAACTTCATTGCCGTAAGGCACTTCATTGTTCCAACGGAACACTTCGTTAAAATCCCCAACGGGGATTTTACATGCCGTACCCTACACATCAAAAAAACCGCCCAAGGCGGTTTTTTTGATTATTTCTTTTCGGCGGTTTTCTTTGCCGGTGCTGCTTTTTTGGCAGGTGCTGCCTTTTTAGCCGTTGCCGGTTTCTTTGCAGGAGTTTTCTTTGCTGCCGGTTTTTTTGCCGGTGCTTTTTTCTTTGCCGGTGCCGGTTGTTCAACCTTTTCGGCTTCAACCGTTTCTATAACCTCTTCGGTTGTTTCGGCTGTTTCGGTTTCTTTAGCATCTTTAATTTTAAAATACCGCTTTATAATTTTATTATCGGTAAAATGTGATGCCGCCGCCAAAACTGCAAACCCTGCCGCCAGTACACCGCCGGCAATTCCTACTGCTTTTAAAATTTTTTTCATAAATTTATCCTCCATAAAAATAAATTATTACATAAACGGTGCAAAGATGTGCAAGAACCAACATTTAAACCGTTGCCAATGTGACTTTTTATGCCACGATTCGACCGTTTCTTCCTTACTTTCTTTAAGGATGTGTTTTATGTGGTCCCTTATTTCAAGCACCGTATTATTACATGACATCCAGACACCGCATTCAAAATGCAAAACGAAACTGCGGTAATCCATATTAACCGTTCCTGCGGTTGCCACCGTATCGTCCGAAACAACCAGTTTTGAATGTATAAAACCCGGTGTGTATTCATAAATACGAACACCGCTTTCAAGCAGTTCAAGATAATTATACTGTGTTACGGGGTGAACAAACTTTTTATCGGGAATATGGGGTGTAAGAATTCGCACATCAACACCCGACTGTGCCGCAATTTTTAAAGCAGACAACATTATATCGTCAATTATTAAATAAGGGGTGGTAATATATACATATTTTTGTGCGTTACTGATTATACGAAGGTATATCCCCTCGGACGGGCTTGTATGGTCAAGCGGATCGTCACAGTAAGGCAGGACAAAACCCTCGCTTTTAACCGGCGCATCCTTAATAAGTTTGCGCATGGGCAGTTCCTCGTCGGTTGAAAATTCCCACATGGAACAGAACATAGAAAGAAAGCTTTTCACGGCGCTTCCCTTTACAATGACCGCACAGTCCATCCAATAACCGAAACGCTCAAATTCGTTTATATATTCGTCGGCAAGGTTAAGTCCGCCCGTGGCGGCAACAAGACCGTCAATTACAACCGTTTTTCTGTGGTTTCGGTTATTAAAAAACATATTGACCGACGGTTTAATCTTATTGAAAACCGCAACCTTAATGCCTACGCTTTCAAGACGGTTTATAAAGTCCTTATGCTGACGCTTTATTGAGCCGAAATCGTCAAAAAGCAGACGGACATCGACACCGTTTGCGGCTTTTCGTTTAAGTATTTCATAAACCGCTTCCCACATTTCGCCTTCGGCAACAATGAAAAATTCAAGAAAAATATATTCCTTTGCTTTTTCGAGTTCTTCAAGAAAACGGGGTAAGAACTTTTCGCCGGGAGAAAGATATTCAACACTGCTGTTTTTATAAAGCGGATATTCGGTTGCACGGCTTAAATAATGCGCCTGACGGTAATGTTTATCGTCCGCCTTTTTAAGTTCGGCATGCACTGCCCTATCCTCCGGCAAAAGAGGGAGGTATTTTTCTTCGCACCTACGCATTTTGCGCTTTAAGTGAGGCAATACCCTTTCACCGCCGCAGAGCAGATAAACACATATACCGAATATCGGGAAAATTAAAATGAAAATTATCCACGCCGTATTGTAACTCTTTTTCCAGCGGCGGTTTATAAGAAATGCCACCATTACAATTCCGGCAATTTGTTGCAGAATATAAAGCGGAAAGAAATAATCATAAAAAACAAAGAGAACGGCAAAAAGAAAAGCCAGTTGTAAGAAAATAAGAACGGCAGAAATAATTATCCTTGACTGAATCGGTATTCCGCGTTTATGTTTTACACCGGTTTTCATTTGGCTTCTCCTTTCCGTTTATTATACATATTGTAACACATTTTCAAAAAAAGTAAATAGGTAAAAAATTAACCCAAGGTAAAAACCTTGGGTTAAAAGGATTAAAATTATAAACCCCAATCATCATCGGGACCGAAATTACCCGAACCGCCGCCGGTGCCCGAAGAAACTTGACCTTCATTTTCACCGGTAGGATTAGAGCCGGGGTTGGAAAGCGTAATAATATCGCAATCTTCAACCACTTCAAATTCAATTGTAGGTTTAATAAATTTTCTCATTAAACTCTACCCTTTCTCAAAATATTGCATAATGATACAATGAAATTATAACTTGCAAATCAAAAATTGTCAATACCTTTTTAAAAACTTTTTCAATCGACCGCCGCATTGTTCTTGCGCAATGTGTCACGAAGCGCATTAATATCGACATTTTTGTTATCTATACCGGCACTTAAAATTTGTGCGGCGGCTGTGCCTGCCGCCTCGCCCGTGGTGGCGCAAATCGGCATTATGCGAATTGATGCCTGCGCTTCGTGGGTGGCGGAAATACATCTACCGCAAACAAGAAGATTGTCAATTTCCTTTGGCACAAGTGACGAATAAGGAATACCGTAATATTTTCCGGCAGGAAAATAATAGTGGCTTGTTCCCTCGCCCTCGGGATTATGAATATCAATATCATAATTGCCAAGCGCTATTGTATCGTCAAATTTTGTGCAAGCCATTATTTCTTCTGCCGTTAAAATATGCATACCTTTAAGCATTCGGCTTTCCCTGACACCGATATCCGATGCAACCGACACGATAATCGCATTTTTAAAGCATTCAAAATGTTCCTTTAAAAAGTTTACCAGTTCAATTATCTGCTTTCTTGCCGTCATTTCGGCACGGGAAACATCGTAAGGGTCGGTAGGGTTAAGTTTGACAACACGGGTGGTATTAAAATGCAGAACATTATCGGAAAGTCCGATAAAGGTTAAAACATCCTCACGGGGATTTTGAATTTTGCCCTGCTTTTTATATTCTTTATAAAGTGCCTGCACCTGCGGACGAATTTGTCGGTAGGTTTCAACATCTACCCCTGCCATACGAAAACAAGTGGTCATAGGTTGGCAGAGGTTATCCTCTTCTCTTCCGAGTTGCATTTGGCAACCCGAAAAGTATGCCAAATCGCCGTCACCCGTAGCATCAACAAAAAAGTCGGCACTAATTTCTTCAACGCCCGATTTTACGGCGAATTTTAAGGATTTGATTTTTGTGCCCTGCTTTACTGCATCAAAAAGTTTTGCATGGAAAAGCACCTCGGCGCCGCTGTTTTCGAGCATATTATCAAGCACTACTTTAAAAATATCGGGGTTATAACGGGTATCGGTGATTTTGCCGCCGTATTCTTTAAGCGTTTGCATCATTTCGGTAAAAAGACCGCCTGACAACACCTTTTTGTTGCCCTGCTCATCCACCGTCCAATAATTCATAAAAGGATACACAAGGCAGTTATTCATAGCGCCGCCCAAAGCACCCGACTGTTCGGCAAGAAGCACCTTTTTGCCTGCTCTTGCCGCACTTATTGCCGCCGCAACACCCGAAAAGCCGCCGCCGACGACAAGCAAATCATATTTTTTCATAAAAAGTCACCACTTGAATTTCAGGCGGAGTTTCCTCCGCCTGAAGTGTTTTTTAGCTGATGTGTTTTAAAGTAAGGGTATGTTCGGTGCCGTCATAAGTAATCTGATAACCTGCACCGGATGTTGCGCGGAAGTGTGCACTTACATCACTTAAAACATTTTCGGCAAAGACATAAGTATCGCCGACATTATCAAGCGAGTATGCAATACCGATATCCGCCTGCTCACCGAGTTCGCCGAGTTTAAGTTTAACATCGTTTGAAATATAGATATCGTTTGACTTATTATCGCGCTTACCTTCGTTAATCTTTACATTGCCCGAAAGTGTTACATCCGCACCCTTGACAATGTAAATGTTTGCGCCGCCTTTACCCGAAACACCTGCGGTAACAACACCGTCTTTAATATTTGCAACAGCAGGTTTGTTAAGTACGATATTACCGCCGTTACCCGTAGCATTACCCGATGTGATAATACCGCCGGTCATATTAAAGGTTGCCTTTGTGCTGCCGTCTTTTACACCGACAACAACACTGCCGCCGCTTACAGATGCGTGGTCTTTATCCGCACCGATAATCTTACCGCCGAACATATTAAATGTGGTCTCAGCAGCGCCCGAGCCGACATAAACACCGGCGCTTGCGCTTTCTTTTGTAACCGTATATGAACTTGCATTGATTGTACCTTTATAAAGGTTTAATGTGCCGTTAAGTACACGGATTGATGCGGCATAGTTATCGGCAAATGTGCCGCTTGTGATAATTTCGCCCGTTTCTCCTGCACTGCAATCGGTTATACCGAGTGTGCCGGCAGTATCGGTTGAGCCGATAACAAATACACGCTTACCGTCTTTATTCTTTACGGTGTGACCGTTAAGGCAGATATTAACCTTTGCCTTGATTGTGGTCTGACCTGTAACAACATCCTTTGTAAGATAGTAGTTACCTGCCGCCGTTGGTAAGGAGTCTGTTTCTTCCCACTTTTTATCAAATGTAACCGTTTCGTGTCCTGTTACGGTGCAGTCTTCTTTACCGCACTGCAAACAGTGGGTATGACCGGTTGTGGTACTCTTAAGACTTAACTTGTTGTCCGCATATTTGATTGCTCTGCCCTCCGATGTTGAATAGAAATTGGCAGAATAATCGCTTGCAACATTTTGAGCAAATACACCCAAGTCTGCACGGGCAATACCGATACTTGAATCGGTTTCAAGTGTACCTACGGTTATTTCCTTGCCTTCCGGCATTAAGAGAACATCCTGCAAATCGCCGTTTGACTTTTTACCGCCGGTAATCTTAACAAGTCCCGAAACGGACATTTCGCCCGACATATAAACATTAGGTCCGTTACCGCCGCTTACACCGTTCATAATTTTGCCGTTTGTAATATTTATTATGCCGCATGCATTAACGCATACATTACCGCCGTTCTTGGTGGCGTGTCCCGATGTGATAATACCGCCCGACATATTAAAGTTTGCTTTGGTTGTACCGCCGCTTACACCGACAACAACACTACTGCCGTTTACAGAAGCGTGGTCTTTATCCGCACCGATAATCTTACCGCCGAACATATTAAAGGTGGTTTCGCCTGCGCCCGAGCCGACATAAACACCGGCAGAAGAATTAGAGTTTGTTACGGTATAGCCACTTGCATCAATAGTACCTTTATATAGATTTAATGTGCCGTTAAGTACACGAATTGTTGCAGCATAGTTATCGGCAAATTCACCGGTTGAAACAATTTTACCGGTTTGTTCGTCGCTGCAATCGGTTATACCGAGTGTGCCGGCAGCATCTGTGCCGCCGATAACGAACGCGCGTCTGCCGCCATTATTGTTTATCTTATGACCGTTAAGGCAGATGTTTACCCCTGCTTTAATTGTGGTTTGACCTGTAACAACATCATCTGTAAGGAAGTAATTTCCTGCCTCCGTAGGAAGTTTATCGGTATATGGCCAAGCGGTAAACTTCACCGTCTCGTGTCCCGGTTCTTCGCAATATGAACTTCCGCACTGCAAACAGTGGGTATGTTTTTCAAGCGAGGTAGTGATTTCAAGTGTGCTGTTTCCTGATTTCTCATCGGTATAGAAACCGATAAATCTGCCGCTTGATGTAGCATAGAAGTTTGAAGAATAATCTGCCGGAACATTTTCGGCAAAGATACCGTCTTTTGCACGGGCAATACCGATATGGCTTGACGCGTCAAGTGTGCCGACGGTAATTGTTTTAGTTTCGGGCAAGAGCAGGATATCCTGCGCAACACCGCTTGATTTCTTACCGCCCGTTACGTTAACAAGTCCCGAAACGGACATATCACCCTGCATAAATACATTAGGTCCGTTTGCGGCACATACGCCGCCCGTAACAGAAGCATTTGAAAGGTTAAATTCAGCATCGGTATTAATATAAATGTTACCGCCGCTTGCATCCGCAACACCGCCCGAAACCGAGCCGCCCGACATATTGAATACTGCGGTTTTACCTATATAGATATTACCGCCGCTGCCGTCAACTTTTGCACCGCTTGCATCAATGCGATATTTGGACTGACCGCCCGAAACCGAGCCGCCGGTCATATTTACAACCGTATTTGAGTAAGCGAGTATTGCGCCGCCGCGTTTTGCGGTACCGCCGATAATCTCGCCGCCGTTTATGTTAAGTACACAACCGTCATTCACATAAATTGTGCCTGCGTCACCCGTGGTAGTACCGCCAATAACCTTACCGCCGTTAATGTTTACGGCAGCCGCATTTGCAACCGTATAAATTGCAGGTGCCGGATTGCCCGTTTTGGCAGCCGAAGCATCAATAGTACCCGAAAGCAATGTGAAGGTTGAATTCTGCATTACATAAACACCGAGTCCGCGGTCGTTAGTGCAGTTTTCGAGCACCTTTAATTTACCGCCGCCGGCACTGTCAAGCACCGTAAAGTCGGAGCCCTTTTGTACCGAATAAAGTCGCCCCGCACGGCTTACGGTATGACCGTTCAAGTCAAGAACAACAGATACCTGACTGCTTCCGTCGGTTTTGCCGACTGCCCATGTGGCTGTGCCGCCGGTATCCTGAAGAAGCATATAATGTCCGCCGTCCTGAATATGACCTAAACGGTATGCAAGCCATTCGACCTCTTTGTTGCAATGCGGACAGTATGCCGTTTTAACCGGCGAAGATGCCGTACGCTTTTTAACAAAAATATGGGTAACTTCACCGTATCTGTTCTTATAACAGTGTATATAGTCGGTAACCATTAATTTGCTGTATTCACCGATATGGTCAACATAGTTACCGCTTATAACCATAATCTTACAGTTGCTTGCCATTTTAAGCGATTCTTTTTTACCGAAGTTTACAGATGAAGTAATAGTACACTCGGTATTAAAGTTATTGCCGTTTATTGACATTACATGATGCCCCGAAGCGACCGACGAGCCCTCGCACCCACGAACCGCCGTAGGCGATGTCACCGATTTAATAATATCGCCGTCAAGGACAAGTCCCATACAAGCCGCAGTATATCTGTCAACACGGTCGGCAATTTCTTTTTCGTTTGTTCGAAGCGCCAACTGTTTACCGTCTGCAACAAAATCAAAATGATAGTATCCTGCCGCATCGGGTACACGCTTGGTGCTTGCTGTTTGATTATCATACTGAACTTTAAGGTTATAATAAAGTGTATCAAGCGCACGGGAAGTTATGAATATATAAACCGCTTCTTTTTTACTGTTAAGCAGAATATAGCAACGGTCATCTACCTTTATATCATCGGCAACACCGATAAAAGCGCCCGTACCCGAAACATTGTAAGTTCTACAGTTTCTTGCCTTTGTTACGGTTTCTTTTTTACCGTAATCTGCACTTGTGGTGACTATATTTTCAACATCAAAAGTCTTTGTGTCCTCTTTAATTGACATAATATTATAGCCGGAAAGCGAGGTGCCGCCGATAACCTTTACGGCATTTTCGCAGGATGTAACTATTCCGTCATTATCAAAGTGAAGCCCGAAACAGCCAACCGATTTGCTGTCCATCGTTGCCGCAACATCGCCGCTTTTAACCTTGAAATCTTTTTGTTCGCCGTTTACGGCAAGGAGGAAGTGGTAATATCCGTCCTCACTCTTTTGGCGGGTGGAAATTTTACTTTTACTGTCGTACATACGCTTTACATTCCAGTAAACTTCCCCAACCTTATTACTGCTTACAATATAAACTACCGCAACATCGCCCTTTTTATCTTTAAGTACGGTGACAACATCGTTATCGTTTACCGCGTTGCAGGGAATGCCGATTTCACCGTTACCGCCACTCATATCATAAATCTTTGTTTTGGCGGTAATACCGAAATGTTCTTCCATACCGGTGAGTTTATAACTTGAAAGGCAGACAATATCGCTTTGGTTTGATGCATCGCCGACATAGAAGTTTGAAAATGCAACGGTATAACCCAAATCTTCAACATCTTTCACACCGACGATTATACCTTTTTCGTCAAAGATTAACCCCATAACATTACGGGAGTCTATTTCGTTTACTATCTTCGGGTCACTTGTACGGCGGGTTACCTGACGGCCCTCGTTAGAAAAGAGAATATGGTAATATCCGTCGTCTTTATCTTTTGGGCGTGAAGATTTGTATGCCGAAGATTTGCATGCATAGTCAAAACGGTTGATGTTCCAGAAAAGAGTATTGTTGGAATCGTTAACCGTTTTTTCTTCTTCACCGAACCATTTATTGTAGTTAAGCCCGAAGGTAATTCCTGCCGCCGCAACAACAACTACGGCACAGAGCGCAATTATAAACCATTTTGATTTAAAAAGTGCTTTCATTAATGCTCTCCCCTTTCTTACTTACCGTTTTTTAGTTCTTTAAGGTCTTTGACAAACTGTTCGGCAACCTTTTCGCCGGTGCCTGCCAAAAATCTTGTGGTGTCGCTTTCGTAACAACCGTATTCGTAACCGTATGATGACGGAATATAACCGAGTCCGGCATTACTGTAACCCTGAATACAGGTGAAATCAAAGGGAGAATTTTCTTCTATGTAAACACTGTTTGTATCGAACATTTCATAAGGCGCATAGGTAAGACCGACACTTTTTCCTATTGAAATGGAAGTAATGTTTATATCCTGATTTTTTGCCATAGATGCACGGTTGCAAATTGCATTACACTGGTAAACACTGTATAGTCCTTTGGTCATTGCAAGACGCTGTGCTTCGTGCGGGTCGTTGGTTTTTGCGAAAACCTCCTGAACCACTTTCGAAAAAGCAACCATATTATCAAGTGTGTGATTGATTTCGGCATTTACCTTATCGGTTTTAACCTTTACTTCGCCCGTATCAACCGATTTAAGTTTATCGCAAATAGAAAGTGCAAAATCGGCAAGTTTGCTTGCGTGTTCAAGATAATCTTTCGGATATTCTTCACCGGGAAGTTGGGTTGTCGGGTTAACATTTCCTGCGGCGCCTTCAAAATATGCCGCAAGTGAATTGGTCTTTTTTGCAAATTCTTCCCTTGCAATACCGACTATATCGGAAGAAATATCGTATTCCCTTATTCCGCCGGTACGGTGGGGGTGACACCGCCAGTTGATGTAATAAACATCCTTTTTATCCTTTGCGGCGGAACGGTCAAATTTAATAAGATTCATTGTCGGATCAACATCGCTTGTGTGTTTTGCCGCCGTATCGTGACTTATGGAATTATGGTTATCACCGAAGCACAAACCGTTTACATCAAAGTAATGACGGACAAAACTAAGTCCTGTGGCTTCAGTAGAGCCAACCGCCATTTTTGCCGGTGCACGGTCGTTCATCGCTTCAATAGCAGCTTTAACAACCCACTTTCTAAAGTCGGTTACATATTGCGCGTTCATAGGAGATTTTTTGAAATTACATTCAAGCGACGGGC
>JAZLFY010000312.1:0-5862 GCA_045616025.1 Acutalibacteraceae bacterium
AGCACCATATATGCAACACGCACGGCAGGTGAAACGGTTTTTGAAAATGTGTTAAGGTAAATTACCCTTTTGCCGCCGCTTTGGGAAAAGACCGTTTCGGGCATTTTGCCTGTAACCGAAAATTCCGATTCAAAATCGTCCTCAACAATAAAGCGGTCACCGTTATTTACCCATTTTATATATTCGTTCCTTTTAAACATAGGCGCACGGTTTAAAAGTTCCGCACGGTAGGGCGTGATATGAAGTACCGAAGCATTACTGCCTTTAAGTGATTTTGTTTCAATACCGCCGTTTTTAAGGGGCAATTTTTCGCACTTTACACCGTTTGAAAGGTAAACCTTTTCTATCTGTTCATAGGACGGGTTTTCTATTGCATAAATTCGTTCTCTGCCGAGCAGTACAACAATTAAGCCGTAAAGGTATTCCGCCCCTGCACCGATTATTATTTGCTCTTTATCTATTTTCGTGCCGCGACTTCTGTAAAGATACCTTGCAACCGCATCTCTTAAAATTGCCGTACCGCCGTTTTCACTCTTGTTAAGAAGTTCCTCGCCGTAGGTTGAAAGCACCCGTCTTACCGTTTTTGAATAGACACCAAACGGAAAGTCGCTTTTATAATCGGAGGGTTTGTAAATGTTTTCCGTTTCTTCTGCCACACTTGATAAAAAACTGTCCTCTGCCGGTGCGGTACAGTAATAGCCCCGCTTTTCTCTTGACTCGGCATAACCCTCGCTTATAAGCAGTTCAAAGGCGTGTTCAACCGTTATAACACTAACCCCGTAGTTTATGGCGCAGGTGCGTTTTGACGGCAATTTTTCACCGTATTTGTAAGCACCGCCGATTATTTTGTCCCGTAAATCTTTATAGATTTTAACATAAAGCAATTCTTTCATCTGGTCTTATAAAAAACTCCTGTTTTGATTATTTTAATAATACCAAAAATATTATATATTATATTAAAGAAAATTTCAAGCGGAGGTTTACTTATGCCCTCAACAAATTTAAGAAAAAGTACCGTGCGGCTTTGTATTGCCTCGGTTTTTATGGCAATAAATATAGCACTCAGTTCATTCGGTATTCCCGTGCCGGGCGGTCATGTTTATTTAAACGATGTTATTATCTTTATTGCGGCGATGACTCTTGATCCGTTTTCGGCATTTTTGGTCGGTGGCGTCGGCTCGTTTTTGGGTGACTTCTTCTTTTACCCTACACCTATGTTTGTGTCGCTTGTAACCCACGGGCTTCAAGCGGTTGCGGTTTCGCTTATATCAAATTTTGTCTTAAAGAAAAAACCGCTGCTTTCAAGTATTATTGCCGTAATAATCGGCGGTATTATTATGGTTACGGGGTACACGCTCGGCAGAGCATATATTTACGGCACACCGATAGATGCCACACTTAAATTACCTTTTCAAATTGCGCAGGCAACACTTGGCGGTGTTGCAAGTATAATAATCTGCTATCCGCTGAAATTCAAAAAATTTGTGAACAAATATACAAAATAAAAAAAGTGCCGACACAGTCGGCACTTTTTTAATCTAATAATTATTATTTCGGGACTTTTTCCCAGTCTTTAAGGAAGCCGGCAACCGCACGGTCGGTGTTCGGGTTTGCAATCATTTGATTGATTACCTTAAAGGGCATGGTTGCAATGTCAACACCCATACGGGCAAGTTCGGTAACATGAACGGGATGACGAACAGATGCGGCAACGATTTTGGTGTCGATACCCTGTGCATCAAAGATTTCACGGATAGAACCGCAAAGGTCAAGTCCGTTTTCGCCGATATCGTCAAGACGGCCTACGAAAGGAGCAACAAAGGATGCGCCTGCGTTAGCGGCAAGAATTGCCTGAGTTGCGGCAAAGCAAACTGTTACGCAAACACGGATACCTTCGCTTGAAAGTACCTTTACTGCTTTAAGTCCTTCGGGAAGTGCCGGAATTTTAACAATGATGTTGGGGCTCTTTTTGGCAAGAGCACGGCCTTCTTCAATCATACCTTCGCTGTCAAGGGCAAGTACCTCGGCAAAGATAAGTGTTTCATCGCCCATAATGTCGATGATTTCACCAAGAACATCGTCAAATTTCTTGTTTTCACGGGAAATTATTGACGGGTTGGTGGTAACGCCTGAAATGGCACCCATTTCGTACGCTTTTTTTACTTCTTCAATGTTAGCGCTGTCCAAAAATATTTTCATTTTTTCCATTTCTCCTTAAAAAAATATTTTTATTAAGTCGGTTGCGGTGCAACCTTTAATAAACGAGTCAAGCGGCACACGGGTCAGGACGGATAAAAGTTCCCCTTTTTCGTGTGCGGTGCCGATAATTTCTTTTTCAAGTTCGGCAATATCCAAAAGTCCGAAAAAGTCACCCCAAAGTTTAAGGTCGGTTATTTTGCCCGATTTTGCGGTGAACTGCGCCGTTACAAGTCCAAACGGGAATTTTTCGGTTTTACTGAAAGTGTAATCGGGAGAAGAGCCGTAATTCCACTCGAAAGTATCGTACTTTTCCCTTTTTAAACTCTCAATTTCCGAGATTTCTTCCCTGCTTAAATTCCGTACCTTACAATTATACATTTTTTGTACAAAATTTTCAAGACCTTTTATAAATTCGGTAACGGTTATTTTTTCGCTTAAACAGTCATAAATATTCACAACACGGGAAGAAACCGATTTAATGCCCTTGCTTTCGATTTTGGCTTTGTTTACTTTAAGTGCCGCAGAAAGCACAGATAGGTCCGCCGAAAAAAGTATGCAACCGTGGTGCAGAATATTTCCGCACTTAACACACTGGGCATTTCCCATTATCTTTTTACCCTCTACCAAAACATCGTTTCTGCCCGAAAGTTCCGCCTTTATGCCAAGTGTTAAAAGATAATCGTTTATTATCTTGGTAAAGTAGGCATAATTATTGAATTTGGTTTGGTCGTTTTTTTCAATAATTGTGTAGTTCACATTGCCGGTATCGTGAAATACGGCACCGCCGCCCGTAAGACGGCGCACGACCTTAATGCCGTTTGCTTCGCAGTAATTACGGTCAACCTCGGCAACTGTGTTTTGGTTTTTACCGATAATGACCGAGCGACTGTTTCGCCAGAGCATAAAGACCGGTTCGGTATAATGACTTATTAAGTATTCCTCCGCCGCAAGATTAAATGCGGGGTCGGTATTTTCGTTTTTAATAATAATCATAATTTTTTTAAAAAAGGCGGCTGTAAATTCTTACAGCCGCCTAAATCTAATTAAACGCCTTTTTTAGCCTTGCGAATTTGCTCGTTCGGAGTATAGTTCTTGGTTGATACATAACCGGGAAGTTTAATAAGTTTCTCGTTAATTGCATCAAGTACCCAAGATACCTGCGGGAAGAATTCAGCATCATATTCGAAGGGAGGAGTAATCCAGTTTTCTGCGCCAACGATTGCCGGAGGAGCATCGAGGTAATCGAAGCAGAGTTCGCTGATGTTGTGTGAGAAGTCGTTAAGAACAGAACCTCTTGTTACCGCATCGGAAGCAAGCAAAATCTTGCCGGTCTTCTTAACAGATTCAACAACCTTTTCATAGTTGAACGGAGTAACGCTTCTTGCATCGATAACTTCTGCACTGATACCGTATTTTTCTTCCAAAATCTTAACGGCATCCATAACTCTGTATAGAGTAGCCCCCACGGTAAGGATGGTAAGGTCTTTACCTTCCTTCTTAACATCGGGCTCGCCGATTTCGATTTCGTAACTTTCGGTCGGAACGCCGCCCTCGTGGAAACGCTCGCCCATATCGTAAATTCTCTGGCTTTCAAAGAATACAACCGGATCGGTACCGTTAAGAGCAGCAGTCATAAGACCTTTTGAATCGTAAGGAGTTACCGGGAATACAACCTTAAGACCGGGGATATGGTTACAAAGTGCAGTCCAGTCTTGTGAGTGCTGTGCACCGTATTTAGAACCAACGGAAACACGGAGAACAACCGGCATTTTAAGTCCGCCTGCGGACATTGCCTGCCATTTAGCAAGCTGGTTGAAGATTTCGTCGCCTGCGCAACCGATAAAGTCGGCATACATAAGTTCAACGATTACACGGCCGCCTGCCATACCGTAACCAACGGCACTGCCGACGATAGCAGATTCGGAAATCGGGGAGTTAAAGAGTCTGTGGTACGGAAGTGCTTCGGTAAGACCGCGGTATACCGAGAAAGCACCGTTCCAATAACGAACATCTTCGCCGTAAGCGATAAGAGTCGGGTCTTCATAGAATTTATCAAGGATGGGTTCAAACAAAGCATCGCGGATGCTGAACACCTTTGCCTTTGAATATTCTTTGCCCTTTTCGTCATAGGCATAGCGTGCTTTATTCTTAATCTGCTGAACACGGGGATTTTCTTCCTTGGTTATGCAGACTTCGCACTTTCTGTCGTCCATTTTTTCCTGCTTTTCATTAGAGAACATAAAGTTTTCAATGAAATCGGGATTTTCGTTATAATCGGTGTAGGGTGAAATTTCAAGGTCGGAAGCAAGTTCAAACATTGCACGGTTTCTTTCAGCCGCAGTTTTCTTTGCTTTTTCGATTTGTGCCTTGGTTGCCGCTTTGGCTTTAATAAGGTCAGCCGGATAAACTTCAATCGGATCGTGTGCCTTCCACTCTTCAAGTTCTTCCTTAGTTCTGTATGACATTACATCGGAAGTGGAGTGACCGGAGAGACGGTAGGTAACAACATCAAGAAGTACCGGACCTTCGCCGCTTTCGGCAATCGGTTTAACACGACGGTAAGCATCAATAAGAGCAAGCGGATTCCAACCGTCAACGCGTTCTGCGTGCATCTGGTTTTTAGCCATGGCGCCAAGACGGGCAAGTTCGCCGTAAGCCATGGTTTCGCCCTTTGTCTGACCGCCCATACCGTAACTGTTGTTGTTGAAGTTATAGATAATCGGGAGACCGCCCTTATAACCGTCTTCCCAAAGTTCACGGAACTGGTCCATATTGGCAAAGTTCATTGATTCGTAAACAGGACCGCGTGCAGCAGCACCGTCACCTGCATTTGCTACGATAACGCCCTTTTTCTTATTGCACTTTTTGTAAAGAGCAACACCGGTACCAACCGGAGCAGAGCCGCCAACGATAGCGTTGTTCGGGAAAATACCGAAGGGAAGGAAGAAAGCGTGCATTGAGCCGCCGAGACCACGGGAGAAACCGTTGTCCTTTGCAAAGAGTTCAGCCATAAGACCGTACATAAAGAAGTCACGGGCTAAATCTTTGGTGTTTTTAGCGGTTGATTTTTCTTTGATAAGGTCGTAAATTCTTCCGCCCTGAACACCCTTCATAATTTCGGTAAGTTTCTTATCGGAAAGTTTACGGATAGCCGAAAGACCTTTTGCGATAACTTCGTGGTGACTGCGGTGAGTACCGAAAATGAAGTCATTTTCGTCAAGCAAATATGCCTGACCTACTGCGGTGGATTCTTCACCGATAGCAAGGTGAGAAGGACCGGGATAGGTAAAGTCTTTTCCGTTGTAGTTTGCTTCAAGTTTAATGGTTTGAAGCATGGTTTCAAATTCACGGATTGCGAGCATATCTTCATAAATACCCAAAAGGTCGGCTTTTGTGAAGTTACCCTCTTTAAGTTCCTGTGCAATTGTTTTTTTGTACTGGTTTACGGGAATGTCGGTAAATTTAATTTTACCGGCTTTTCTCATTTCGTCATGGTAGACATGTTGATTTTTTGGCATTATAAATTACCCCTTTCTTTATGTTTAAATCATAAATAATGCTTCACGAATAATCTCACAAACGGTCGGGTGCGGGAAAACAAGTTCCTTAATATCTTCGATACGCATTTCGGTTTCAATCATCATACCTGCGCCGTAGATAATT
>JAZLFY010000313.1:0-3437 GCA_045616025.1 Acutalibacteraceae bacterium
GTTGAAGCGGCAGGTGCGGCATCGGTTGCGGCGGCTATTCACAATAAAGAAATGTTCAAGGGTAAAAAGGTTATCTGTGTTTTAAGCGGCGGAAATATTGATGTAAGTACCGTTGGTGACCTTATAGAAAGAGGACTTTATGCAAGAAACCGTTTTATAAACCTTTATGTTTATATGACCTATAAACTTGATGACCACATTAGGTTTTTAAATACGGTTACCTCAACAAATGCAAAAATTCTTTATTCCGAAATATTAAACGGCTCGGCACTGCTTAAACCCAATGAAAAGGTTTTGTATATAAAATGTGAAACAAAAGGGACCGAGCATAAAAATCAACTACTTAAAAAACTTAAAGACGAGGGATTTAATGTTTTTACCGAAAATGAATTTTACGGTGAAAACAAAAACGATAAAAACTGAAAGGCGGAAAAATTATGGCGGTTTTTAAATGTACGGCTGTCGGCGACAGTATGGTTTTCAGGCGCTTTCCCGGTGAATATGACGGATTTTGCGAACTGAAAAAGTTTATCGAAAAAGGTGATTTTAAGTATTTTAATCTTGAAACCACCGTTCACGATTTTGAGTGTTGCGGTGCGGCGCAGTCGGGCGGCAGTTGGTTCTGTGCCGAGCCGAAAGTTCTAAGTGATATGCACAATTTCGGATTTAATGCGCTTACAACCGCTAATAATCACGCGCTTGATTATGAAATTGACGGACTTTTAAAGACGCTTAAATATGTAAAGGCAGAAGATTTTGTTGCAAGCGGTACGGGAAGAACTCTTGCCGAAGCGGCTGCGCCTGCTTATCTTGATACATTAGGCGGCAGATATGCGCTTATTTCCTGCACGTTTTCATTTAACGCAAATGCTATGGCAGGTCAGCAATCAAAAACAATGCCCGGCCGTCCCGGTGTTAACGGAATAAGGGTCAGAACTACCTATAATGTCAGTAAAGAAGATATTATAAAAATAAAAGAAATTGCCGAAAAAACGGGAATTAACGGTGCGGCGGATATTTCGAGGAGAGAGGGTTACACCCCTGCTTTGCCCGACGGTGTTGCGGCGCTCGGCTCGGTTCAGTTTAAGGAGAGCGACACCTACGGACAGTCCTTTAAGTTTAACCAAAGGGATATTGACCGTATGATTGATGCAATAACCGAAGCAAAATTCTTTGCCGATTATGTTATAATCAGTGTTCACTCGCATCAGGTAAGAGCAACCGTAAAAGAAGAACCGGCAGAATTTCTTGAACAGTTTTGCCGTAATATGATAGATAACGGCGCCGATGCAATAATCGGTACGGGCCCGCATCTTTTGCGCCCCGTTGAAATATATAAAGGCAAGCCGATTTTCTATTGTCTCGGCGATTTCATTTTGCAGAACGAAACTATGAAATTTGTTCCTGCGGGTATGTTTGAAAAGCAAGGTATGACCGGCAACGAAAATATGTGTGATATGTATAACGACCGTTCCAAAAACGGCACAAGAGGACTTTATTACACTAAAAAAATGTTTGAAGCGGTTGTGCCTTACTGGGAAGAAAAAGACGGCAAATTAACCGAAGTAACCCTTTTACCGATTGAACTCGGTTTCGGCGAAAACCGTTCTACCGGCGGACTGCCGAAGCCCTGCTTTGATAAGGGAATAATCGAGCGTCTTGCCGAAATGAGCAAACCTTACGGCACGGTTATCGAGATAACCAAAGACGGTTTAGGTAAAATAAAACTTTAAGGTATATAAGGAGAATAGCGTGAAAATTCACGCTAAAAATATAAACACGCCTGTTTCTCGCCGTTTGCACGGCAACCGAAACAGATGCGAAATAATCACCATTTTGGTGAGTCTTCATCGCATTTTGTGTCTTTGAGAAAGAAATGGTGATTATTATGTCAGTTAAACCTGAATTTGAAAAATATGCACTTTCATGTCAGGAAGAATTAAAAGATTTAATATGCAAAATTGCCGTTATTCCGGCACCGAGTCATTTTGAAGATAAGCGTGTCGATTTCGTCAAAAAATGGATGGAGGATAACGGCGCAAAGGGTGTCTTTGTTGACGATGCAAAAAATGTTATCTGGCCTTTAAATGTTACCGAAAATAACGATATTACGGTTGTTATGGCACATACCGATATTGTTTTTCCCGAAGAAACACCCCTTGTGGTTACCGAAAAGGACGGTAAATTCTGGTGCCCCGGTATCGGTGACGATACTGCACGGCTCGGTTGTCTTTTAATGGCGGCAAAATTTTTTACGCAGAAAGGATACACACCTAAAAACGGAATACTCTTTGTTGCCAATTCCTGCGAAGAAGGACTCGGCAACTTAAAGGGTTCAAGGAAGATAGTTGATACATATAAAGACAGAATTAAAAACTTTATTACATTTGACAGTTCACTTGGTAAGGTTGTTACTATTCCCGTCGGCTCGCACCGTTACAGAGTTACGGTTGAAACCGAGGGCGGACATTCCTACGGTGCATTCGGCAACCGTAACGCAATTCGCACAATGGCTTCAATTATTGATACCCTTTATACCGTAAAAGTTCCGCAGATAGCGGATAGCAAGACTACCTATAATGTCGGAAATATTACGGGCGGTACTACGGTAAATACCATTGCGCAGAAATGCGAAATGCTTTATGAATACCGTTCGACCAACAAAGACTGTTTGGCACAAATGAAAGATATGTTCGAAAAGGTTATTGATGCCTACCGTGCAACCGGTGTTCAAATTACGGTTGAACTTTTAGGCGACAGACCTTGCATGGGAAATGTTGATAAAGAACTTCACGAAAAAATTATTAAAATGACGGTAGATTCCTGCGAAGCAGTCGGCTATGAAGCAAGACTTCTTTCAGGTTCTACCGATGCAAATGCTCCGCTTTCGGTTGGAATACCGGCGGTATGTACCGGCACCTGCACCTGCGGAAATGCCCACCGCCTTGACGAGTGGTGTGAAATTGAAAGTTTGAAACCGGGTATGATGTTTGTGCTTGACTTTGTAAATAAATTCTTTGATTTATAATTTTTTTTGCCGTGGTGAAAACCACGGCATTTTTTGTTGAAAAAATAAAACAGATGTGATAAAATACACTTGTCTTTAAAAGGAAATCGGTGAAAAACCGATACGGGCACGCCGCCGTAATACGCGACAAAAAATAAATTTTCCTTGCTTTGTGCCGCAAACAAAGGACATGTCATTGAAGATTACTTCGAGAAGGCGGAAAATTTAAGCGTAAAAGTCGGAATATTTTTATGGACAAAACTCTTGAATTTAACCGCGAGCGCCGGGGAAAGAGAATAAATTTTAAGGAAGTAAAGAATTTATGGAAAAAATCAATCTTAAAAAGATTTTTTCCGTAGGTCTTATCCTTTTGCTTATTGCGGCTATGGCTATAATGGGTACTGCTTGCGGAAAAAAGGAACAAAGCGAT
>JAZLFY010000314.1:0-3893 GCA_045616025.1 Acutalibacteraceae bacterium
GAATTGCGGCAACGGTGGTTTTAATAATAATATAAATTTACGGGAAGCCGGGTGCTTCCCGTTATTCTTTATATATTTTTTTCATATACTAAAATGCACAAGGGAGGTAAAGTAATGAACAGCAGAATTGACGAAATGAAAAACCGTCAGGTAGTTTGCACTGCAACGGGGGAGGTTTTAGGTTATGTTTGCGATATAGAATTTGATACTGTAAGCGGCAACCTTACGGCAATAATAATATACGGCAGACCGAAAGTTTTCGGACTTTTCGGTAAGGAGGACGACATTGTTATTCCCTGGTCGGATATTGAGGTAATTGGGGAAGAAACTGTGCTTGTAAGGGGAAATTGCATAAAATTTTTAAAAACATAGTTTACTGTGAGAAAAAAAGTGTCGAAATTTGTGCAAAACTTACAAAAAATCACATTTAGCAATATAAAATGTACTTAAAATTCTACAAAATGCTATTGAAATTATTAAACAGTTTTGGTATAATTTAATTGGCAAAATTTACTTTTAACCAGAGGATTTAAAAATGAAGGAATATTTTGATAATTTTGAAAATTCCATACGGCGTGACGCTTATGAACATTTTGGCTCTTTTTTAACCGAAAAGGGTGCGGTTTTTCGTGTCTGGGCGCCTAATGCGCAAAGTGTCAGTGTTGTGGGTGATTTTAACGGTTGGGAGCAAGGCGCGGCACCTATGCAAAGAATAGGCGGCGGTGTTTTTGAAGCAACCGTAGAAGGTGTTAAAAACTTTGACGCATATAAATATGCAATAAAGGGTGCAGACGGTAATACCGTTCTTAAAAGCGACCCTTATGCCCGCCATTTTGAAACGGCACCGGGCACGGCATCAAAGGTTTACACCTCAAATCACATCTGGCAGGATGACGGGTGGTTTAAGCAAAAGGCACAAAAGGATGTTTATGCTTCACCCGTAAATATTTATGAGGTTCACTTATCTTCGTGGAAGAAGTATGAGGACGGCAACTGTTTTGATTACATCAAAGCGGCAACCGAACTTTCAAAATATGTAAAAGAAATGGGCTACACCCATATAGAGCTTATGCCGATAACCGAACACCCCTTTGAGGGTTCGTGGGGTTATCAGGCAACGGGATATTTTGCACCGACCTCCCGTTTCGGAACACCCGACGATTTTCGGCAGTTTATAGAAATTATGCACCAAAACGGAATAGGCGTAATACTTGATTGGGTACCGGCACATTTCCCGAAAGATGAATTCGGACTTTACCGTTTTGACGGTACACCTGCTTATGAATATGCCGACTCCCGAAAGGGTGAGCATAAAGAGTGGGGCACCTGCGTTTTCGATTACGGTAAACCTGCCGTTATGTCTTTTCTTGTTTCAAGTGCGGTTTACTGGATAAAACAGTTTCATGTTGACGGACTTCGTGTTGATGCGGTGGCTTCAATGCTTTATCTTGACTATGCCCGTAAGGACGGCGAGTGGTTGCCGAACTCCTACGGCGGCAGGGAAAATCTTGAAGCGGTTGAACTTTTAAAACAGGCCAATTCCGCCCCCTTTGAAGCCGACGGTAAAATTCTTATGATTGCCGAGGAGTCAACGGCGTGGCCTATGGTTACAAAACCGCCTCACGACGGCGGACTGGGTTTCAACTTTAAATGGAATATGGGTTGGATGAACGATATGCTTCGCTATATGTCACTTGACCCGCTTTTCAGAAAAGATAATCACGACTGTTTAACCTTTTCGTTTTTTTATGCTTTTTCGGAAAACTTTGTTTTACCGATTTCGCACGATGAGGTTGTTCACGGCAAATGTTCAATGATAAACAAAATGCCGGGCGAATATGACGAAAAGTTTAATAATCTCCGTGCTTTTTATGCCTATATGATGGCGCACCCCGGCAAAAAACTGCTTTTTATGGGGCAGGAATTTGCACAGTTTATCGAGTGGGATTACAAAAAAGAACTTGATTGGTTACTGCTTGATTACGATGCGCATAAACGAATGAAAAAATATGTTTGCGACCTTAACCATTTTTACCTTAAAAATAAAACGCTTTGGGAAATTGACTATTCGTGGGACGGTTTCTCGTGGATAGCAAGTGACGATAATACCCAAAGCATTATCGCTTTTCGCCGTATGGACAAAGAGGGGCACGAACTTATCTGTGTGTGCAACTTTGTTCCGGTTGACAGAAGCGGTTACCGCATAGGGGTTCCCCGTGCAGGTGTCTATAAAAAGGTATTTTCAAGTGACGATACGGTTTACGGCGGAAGCGGTAATGGTAAAGACACCTATTCTTCCGATAAAAAAGCAATGCACGGCTACGAAAATTCAATAAGCATTGATATACCGGCAATGTCGGTAACCTATTATAAAGTTCCCTCAATCAGAGGGAGAAAACTTAAAGAAAATTAGGGAAAAATATGACAGGAGATGTTTTTTCGTGACTAACAAGAAGTGTGTGGCAATGTTGCTTGCCGGCGGACAGGGCAGTCGGCTTGGAGTTTTGACACAAAAAATCGCAAAACCGGCAGTGCCGTTTGGCGGTAAATACAGAATAATTGATTTTCCGCTTTCAAACTGCATAAACTCGGGAATTGACACAGTGGGAATTTTAACCCAATATAAACCGCTTGAACTTAACGATTATGTCGGTTCGGGCAAGCCGTGGGATCTGGACCGTCAAAACGGCGGCGTTCATATTTTGCCGCCCTATCAAGGACAAAAAGGCGGCGACTGGTACAAGGGTACCGCAAATGCGATTTACCAAAATCTTGAATTTATCGAGCGCTATAACCCCGAATATGTGGTTATTCTTTCGGGCGACCATATTTACAAAATGGACTATTCCGAAATGATAGAACAGCATATTAACACTGCTTCCGCCTGCACTATTGCCGTTATGGAGGTACCGCCCGAAGAGGCACCCCGTTTCGGTATTATGAACACAAACGAAGACGGAACGATTTACGAATTTGAAGAAAAACCGGCACACCCCAAAAGCAATTTGGCTTCAATGGGAATTTATGTTTTTTCGTTTGATAAGTTAAAGAAATATTTGACCGCAGACGAACAAAACGAAAATTCAAGCAACGATTTCGGCAAAGATGTTATTCCGCTTATGCTTGCCGAAAACGAAAAAATGACCGTATTCCGTTTTACCGATTATTGGAAAGATGTCGGCACGGTTGATTCACTTTGGGAAGCAAATCTTGATTTGTTAAACCCGAAGATAGACCTTAATCTGTCCGACCGTAACTGGCGCATATATTCCCGTACCGGCTCTCTGCCGCCGCAGTACATTTCAAACAGCGCAAAGGTTGAAAACTCGCTTATCACCGACGGTTGCGAAGTTTTCGGCAGTATTGACTATTCAATTCTTTTTGAAAATGTCACGGTTGAAGAGGGCGCACGGGTTGAGTATTCACTTGTAATGCCGGGCGCACACATCAAAAGCGGGGCACATATTCAGTACGCAGTAATCGCCGAAAATACCGTAGTTGAAGAAAATGCCATTATAGGCGGCGACCCGCAGAAAATCGCCCCCGAAGATTTCGGCATTACGGTTATAGGTGATAATTTAACGGTGGGTAGAGATTCAAAGGTAGGCGCAAAACAAATGATAACGGAAAATGTGAAAAGGGGTGAAAAGATATGAGAGCATCGGCAATCTCGGGCATTATTTTTGCCAATTCTCACGATGAAACGGTAAAACGACTTACCGATATTCGCTCTATGGCATCTGTGCCTTTCGGCGGCAGATACCGTCTTATCGACTTCGCCCTTTCAAATTTCGTTAATGCGGGTATTTCCAATGTGGGAATTATCACAAAGGAAAAATACCGTTCACTTATGGACCATATCGAAAGCGGTATTTATTGGGACCTTGTCCGCA
>JAZLFY010000315.1:0-1282 GCA_045616025.1 Acutalibacteraceae bacterium
AAATTAAGGGGGTGTTTTTATGGCAATACCGGAAGAAGTAATCAACGAAATTAAATACAAAAACGATATTGAAACGGTTGTTTCGCCCTATGTCAATTTAAAAAGACGCGGCAAAAACCTTGTCGGACTTTGTCCTTTCCATAATGAAAAAACACCTTCTTTTACGGTTTATCCCGAAAACGGTTCGTTTTACTGTTTCGGTTGCGGTGTCGGCGGCGATGTTTTTACCTTTGTTAAATTAAGTGAAAATCTTGACTATATTGAGGCGGTAAAACTGCTTGCCGAAAGAAGCGGCATTACCTTGCCGCAGGACGGATATGACGATTCTGTCAGTCGTCTTAAAAACACCATTTACGAAATAAACCGTGAAACCGCAAAATTTTATCACGATTATTTAATGTCACCCGACGGCAAATGGGCGCTTGATTATCTTGTCGGGCGTGGGCTTTCCCTTTCCACCATTAAACATTTCGGACTCGGTGCAGCGCCAGATTCGTGGGATATGCTTATAAAACACCTTAAAAGTAAAGGGTATTCCGTTAATGATATGATTGCGGCAAATGTTGTCGGCAAAAGTTCCAAAGGAACTTATTATGACCGTTTCAGAAAACGGGTAATGTTCCCTATAATAAATATTCGAGGTAGGGTAATCGCTTTCAGCGGCCGTGCAATGCCGGGGGACGATAAAGCAGGCGGCAAGTATGTAAACACCGCCGATACACTTATTTATAAGAAAAGCGAAAACCTTTTTGCTATGAATTTTGCCAAAAATTACTGTGCGGAAAACATAATACTTGTTGAGGGTAATATGGATGTTATTTCCCTTCACCAAGCAGGTTTTCAAAACACCGTTGCGGCGCTCGGTACGGCATTTACGGACGAGCAGGCAAAAATTCTTTCAAAATACACAAAGGAAATAATTTTAATGCTTGATGCCGATGCGGCAGGGCAAAAAGCCGTAAAACGGGCAGGCGATATTCTTAAAAATACCGGACTTGATGTCAGGGTTGTTGTAGTGCCCGAGGGTAAAGACCCCGATGAGTTTATAAAGAAAAATGGTGCGGAAAGATTTAAGGCGCTTTTAGAGGGCGCGGTAAGTGAAATCGAGTATAAACTGCTCTCTGCCGTCGGTGATATTGATGTTAACAGTGACGACGGAAAACTGAAATATCTGCAAAAAGCCGCCCAAATAATTGCCGAAACACCCGATGCAATAGCAAGGGATTTGTATATAGGGCGACTTTCTTCAAAATACGGCATAACAAGAACAACTCTTGAAGCA
>JAZLFY010000316.1:0-1661 GCA_045616025.1 Acutalibacteraceae bacterium
GATAAAATTTTTGAAGCGGTGGAGTTTTCAAAGGTTTCGGAAACACGAATTTTAAGTATTCCGCTTAAATTGACCGTGCCGCCAAACACCTTATCGCCAATTTGTACGGCAACCGGCAAAGATTCACCCGTAAGGGCAGAATTGTCAACACTTGCAAAACCCTCAATAATTTCACCGTCAAGCGGAATTCGGTTTCCTGCGGTAACCTTAATAATATCGCCCTTTTTAACCGTTTTTGCATCGGTATCACTTTCACCGTTTTCCGTAATAACCGTGGCTTTGTCGGGGCGTAAATCAAGAAGCGATTTTATGGTGCTTCTGCTTTTTTCACTTGATATATGCTCAAACAGTTCGCCTAAATTGTAAAAAATCATAACAAAAACCGCTTCACTGTACTGACCTATAATAAAAGCACCTATTGAAGCGATACTCAAAAGGAAATTTTCGTCAAAAATATGACCTTTAACAAGGTTTTCGGCGGCTTCTATAATTACACCTGTGCCGCAGATTAAATAGGGTATAAGGAATAAAATTATCTTTAAATAAAGCGGCAGATTGAATTTTATATTTATTACCGTAAAGATAATAAGTAAAACACCGCTTAAAATAAGTTTAATAATGTCAAGTTTGCGTTCTTTCAAAAAAATCACTCCGTAATGTGTTCAATGCCCTGACTTAAAATGGTTTTAACATGGGAATCTTTAAGGGAATAAAAGCAGGTTTTACCCTCTTTTCTGTACTTTACAAGCCCTGCGCTTTTTAAAATGCGCAGTTGATGTGAAATCGCCGAAACGGTCATATCAAGCAACGCCGCAATATCGCAAACGCAGACCTCGGCTTCAAACAAAACATAAAGTATTCTAATTCTCGTACTGTCCCCGAAAATGCGGAACAGTTCCGATAATTCATAAAGGATGTTAATATCGGGCATATTGGAATTTACGCTTTTTATTAAGTCTTTATGAATAATTTTTTCTTCACATATAAATTCTTGATTCTTCATTTTCTCACCCCGAAAAAAACAATACTTGAACAACTGTTCAACTGTTAAACAAATTATACCCCCAAAACGCCGTTTTGTCAATAATAAAATCCCCATATTTGCAAGTATGGGGATTTTAAAATATTATTTCTTCTCCAACAATTTATCCATAATATCGGGGCCGTGGTCGATAAATATTTTGCTTTCCTTTGCCGTTTCTTCGTTAAAGGTGTCAACACCCTTTAACTGCTTTCGGCTGTCGTATATAAGATAGGGTACCGGCTCTGCCGAGTGGGTTTTTGTTTCAAGCGGTGTCGGGTGGTCGGGCATTATTAAAATTCTGAAATCTTCCTTGCTTTCTTTAAGGTATGAAAGTACGGGGGAGAGTGCAAGCGAATCAATAAGTTCTATTGATTTTACCTTGTTTTGCGCTTCACCTCTGTGTCCGCACTCGTCGGGCGCTTCAAAGTGAAGATATACAAGTTCCGTGCCCGCTTTAAATTCTTCTATTGCCGCCTGCGCTTTACCGCTGAAATTTGTGTCGGTATAACCCGTTGCGCCCTCAACATCGGGTGTTCTCATACCGGCGCATTTGCTGATACCTTTAAGCAGGTCAACCGCACTTATAACCGCACCGTTTACTCCGTTTTTCTCCTTAAAGTTTTGGACTTCGGGTTTT
>JAZLFY010000317.1:0-3292 GCA_045616025.1 Acutalibacteraceae bacterium
GATAGGTTTGATATTTAAAAAAAGGCACCGTTTTAAAAAAACCGGTGCTTTTTTTTCGTCGGCATCGCCGACATATCGCACGGCGAAGCCGTATATCGCGTTTTACATATCGCACCGCCTGCGGCGGTATATCGCAATTAATACTGTGCGGAAATTAACGGCAAGAGCAAGGTCTCACTACGGATCGGTCACGCTCGGGCTCTGACAGTACACTGTACTGTCATTCACTACCCTCACGCCGCCTTCGGCTACCCTGCCCTACAATGTATATTAAAATTTTTTATTGTGTTTTTTAAAAATTACTGATATAATAAAGTTACCACACAAACTTAATATATGAACATATACGGAGTCGTATTTTTATTTGGTAAAAATGCAGACTTCTATTTTGGCGTACTTCGTGTATGTTCAAAAGTTTGTGTGGTAGCAATTGGAAGTTGTGCATTTTTCGGTGTGTGTAACTTCGGTTGCACACACTTTTTTATTTTAAGGGGGTGGGGAGATGAATTATGAAAAATGGATAAACAAAGCAATTTTTAAAATCGGCAAATTGGAAAAAGGCAAAGTTTTTATTTTAAAAGATTTGTTTTCGGGTGTTGAATGGGAAGAAATGACATCGGGACAAAGAAAAGAATTTGGAAGACAATTTAAAAATAAAATTGAAAACAAAATGATTCCAAATGTAAAGTTGTCAAATGAAAAGCGGTCTGCAACCGCTTATGAAAAAATTTAAAGGAGAATTATTATGGAAGAAAAGAAAGTTTATGGTTCGTTTAGTTGTGATAATATTATATTTAAAATAATGATAGCATTTTCTGCAATATCTTTGTTGCTGACTTTTTATTTTCTTATAAATGATCGTTCCGATAGCAAAAAGGCTCTTCCTTTCGCATTTGCTGCATTCATAATTTTTGTGCTTGCAGATATTGTTTTATATTTTATAGTAAACCATTCCTCACTTTCAATTTCAAAAGAAAAAGTTGTCGGCTCAATTTTATGGAAAACCGTTGATTTACCTATAAGTCAAATATCATCTGTAAGTAAAGGTTTGTTAAACACCGTTTCCGTGGCAACATCTTCTGGGAAGATAAGATTTTTTATGTTATACAATATTGAAGAAATATATATAGAATTATCAAATAAAATTGCGGTTAATGCCAAAAATACTTCAATGGTTGTAAAGCAAGAAACAAGCAACGCCGATGAATTAAAGAAATATAAAGATTTACTTGACAGTGGTGTTATTACACAAGAAGAATTTGACCAAAAGAAAAAACAGTTATTAGGTTTATGATGTTAAAAAGGTCACTCATTTGAGTGACCTTTTTAGTTTATATAATATTTATCCTCCGCCCATTTTTCAGGGTTTGTGTCGATGTAGTTCCAAATTTTCAAATAATCATTTTTATCACGGATAATGTGGTCGTAAAAGGATTTTTGCCAAATATGAATACCACTTTGCTTTGTAACAAATGATTTCATTTGACCGATAATATTGGAAATTGTAGGGGCGTGCATTGCGCGCCCGCTTTCTATCTCGATAATTAAATGTACATGATTTGGCATAATCACATATTTATCAATAAAAACGCCGTCATATTTTTCGGGAATATTCTTTATTGCAGCATTTACAATTTTTCCGTAATTTGATAATTCGACTTTCGGGCGCGTAATACACGCCCCTACTTGATTGTTAAATGAATTTTGTGAGGTTAACGGATAAACAATCGTTCCCAATATTTTCTGCTTGTTCGCCGTACAGATTGTTATAAAATAATACCCATCCGCCGAATAATCAAAATTCTCTAACCTGATTTTCTTTCTTGTTTCCATATTATCACCGATTAAATAATAACAAAAATAAATATTTCCGTCAAATAAAGAATCAGACACATCATAGGGGAAAACCCAAAAATGATGTGTCTAACTGTTATTTATCCGTTTTTAAACTTAAAGGGCGAAAAAACTCACTTATTAAGTGCTTCCTGAACTGCAACGGCAACCGCAACGGTCATACCGACCATCGGGTTGTTACCTGCACCTATAAGTCCCATCATTTCAACATGAGCAGGAACGGAGGACGAGCCGGCAAACTGTGCATCGGAATGCATACGGCCCATTGTATCGGTCATACCGTAACTTGACGGGCCTGCTGCCATATTATCGGGGTGGAGTGTTCTGCCTGTGCCGCCGCCCGATGCAACAGAGAAATATTTAACACCGTTTTCGATGCACCATTTTTTATAGGTGCCTGCAACGGGGTGTTGGAAACGGGTGGGGTTGGTCGAGTTACCGGTAATGGAAACGCCGACATTTTCAAGGCGCATAATTGCAACACCTTCGGGAACATTATCCGCACCGTAGCAACGAACATCTGCACGCGCGCCATTTGAGAACGGCTTTTCAAGTGTTATCTTAACTTCTTCGGTAGCAGGGTCAAATTCGGTTTCAACATAGGTAAAGCCGTTGATACGCGAAATGATGAACGCCGCATCTTTACCGAGACCGTTAAGAATTACACGCAAGGGTTTAACACGAACTTTATTGGCATTAAGGGCAATTTTAATTGCACCTTCGGCAGCCGCAAATGATTCGTGACCTGCAAGGAAACAGAAACATTCGGTTTCTTCGCTTAAAAGCATTTTACCGAGGTTGCCGTGGCCTAAACCAACCTTACGGTTTTCGGCAACAGAGCCGGGAATACAGAAACTCTGCAAACCGACACCGATATTTGCGGCGGCGGTTGCGGCGGTTTTATCGCCGGTTTTTTCTGCCTGCTTTAAGGCAATAGCCGCACCTACGGTATATGCCCATTTAGCATTTTCAAAGCAAATCGGCTGGGTTTCCTGAACGATGGTGTAGGGGTCAACGCCGTACTTTGAGCAGATGTCCTTACACTCGTCAATAGAGCCGATGCCGTATTCTTTAAGAACGGAGAGAATTTTTGCCTCGCGTCTTTCATAACCTTCAAACTGTGCCATAATTTTCTCCCTCCTTATTCTTTACGCGGGTCAATGTATTTGACCGCGCCGTCTTCTTTATTAAATCTGCCGTAATGGCCGATTGACTGTTCGTATGCTTCGTTAGGCTCCATACCCTTCTTGATAAAGTCGGTCATTTTGCCTAAAGAAACGAACTCATAGCCGATCACCTGATCGTCGGCATCCAGCGCCATTCTGGTGCAATAGCCTTCGGTCATTTCCAGATAACGGACGCCCTTGGCGCGCGTGCCGTACATGGTTCCGACCATAGAGCGGGTTCCCTTGCCGAGGTCTTCGAGACCCGCGCCGAT
>JAZLFY010000318.1:0-1093 GCA_045616025.1 Acutalibacteraceae bacterium
AGAATACAGCATTTAAGGGTGAGGCAGTACCGTTTGTAATGGAACTTCCGAATTACCGTATGCCCGGCATTAAAAATGTTGCACATCTGCTTTGGGATAAGGCAAAAGACTTTTTAGAGCGTGCATTTACGGTTATTTTTATCGCATCCATTGTTGTTTGGTTCTTGCAAACATTTAACTTTAAACTTAATGTTGTGCAGGGAAAAGACAGTATGCTCGCATCCATTGCCGGATTTATTTCCCCCATATTTGCTCCGCTTGGGTTTGGTGACTGGCGAATAAGCACCTCACTTATAGCAGGATTTATGGCAAAGGAAAGTGTTGTATCAACCCTTTCCGTACTTACCGGTACAACGGCAATCACAAGCATAATTACACCTCTTTCGGCATTGTCTTTACTTACTTTCTGCCTTTTATATACCCCATGTGTGGCGGCTATCGCCTCAATAAAACGCGAACTCGGCGGAAAGTGGGCAACGGGAATAATAATAGGTCAATGCCTAATCGCCTGGTGCACGGCACTTATTGTAAGGGTAATAGGGCTTTTAATACTTTCAATATAATAATAAAAAATCCTCTCTGTTCGAGAGGATTTTTTTATTTGGTGCTTAATATCAGCAGCAACCGTTATCGTTGTTACCGCAGCCACAGCAGCACATAAGGCAAACTATGAGGATAAGCATCCATGTACAATTACCACAACCGTTATTACACATTATTAAAGACCTCCTTTTTGTCTTTCAACACATACTATGCATTATTTTTATTTCTGTTACTTTATGGAAAAAATAATTTTTTTAAAAAATATATTGACTTTTTCTGACTTTCGTATATAATAATAGTCAGAGAAAGTCAAAAAAGGAGACGGATAATATGAAATTAAGCGATATAATTACACAGGAAATATTAAGAATGCTTGGGGAATCGGAAGAAAATACCGCCGAAATTCAGCGCAACACATTTGCAAATTCTCTTGGTTGTGCGCCAAGTCAGATTAATTATGTTTTGTCCTCCCGTTTTACACCCGAACACGGATATATTATAGAAAGTTACCGTGGCGGAGGCGGTTTTATCCGTATTAAAAAGGTGGTTA
>JAZLFY010000319.1:0-4509 GCA_045616025.1 Acutalibacteraceae bacterium
TCTCCCTAAATGAAGCCGCCCTGAGGGTGCTTTTTTAAATGAAGTCGCCCTGACGGGCTAATGAAAAATGAAGGCGCTGTCGCTAATGAAGAAATTAATGTGTCTGCGACGCTAAGTTGTGCGAAGCACAACTTCATTGCCGATAGACACTTCATTAAAAAAACACTGTCCGTTAAGACAGTGTTTTAATACTCCACATGGTGCCTCCGGTCGGAATCGAACCAACGACACGGGGATTTTCAGTCCCCTGCTCTACCGACTGAGCTACAGAGGCAAATGGCGACCTGGATGGGGATCGAACCCACGACCTCTAGCGTGACAGGCTAGCGTTCTAACCAGCTGAACTACCAGGCCGGATGGTGGGAACAATAGGGCTCGAACCTATGACCCTCTGCTTGTAAGGCAGATGCTCTCCCAGCTGAGCTATGCTCCCACAAAAGCGCTGGTTCACCTTTGCTCACCGGCGACAAACAATATACTACCACAACCGTTAATGATTGTCAAGATATTTTTTCTATTTTTCTGCTAATTTTTTAAGTTCCTCTTTTGAGAAAACATAGGTTTTGTTGCAGAACTGACAGTTGACCTCTGCTTTATCCATTTCTTCTGCCATATTTTCAAGTTCGCTCTTGTCAAGACTTTTAAGTGCCGACAAAAAACGGTTTCTTGAACAGGTGCATTTATATTCGGCGTTATATTCGCCCAAAACCTCTAAATTAAAGCCGTTAAGCGCCCTTTTAAGTATATCTTCAATACTTGTGCCGCCGCTCAACAAATCGGTAACGGGCGGCATTTTCTTGATGTTTTCTTCAAGCTTTGAAATTATCTTTTCGTCACCCTGCGCCGCCGGTAAAAGACGGATTATATATCCGCCTGCACAGTTTACGGTCAGGTCGGGGTTTACAAGCACACCAAGTGCGCAAACGGTGGGTATTTGTTCGCTTACGGCAAAATATGCGGTAATATCCTCGGCAATTTCGCCCGACACAATCGGCACAAAACCGTTATACGGCTCTTTTAGTCCCAAATCTTTTATTACATAAAGCGTACCGTTTTTGCCGACGGCACCGCCCACATCCAACTTTCCGTTTTCTTTAAGCGGAATTTCAACGGTGGGGTTAACGGGGTAACCGCGGACATTCCCTGTACTGTCGGCGGCACAGATAACCGCACCTATCGGGCCGTCACCGTCAATTTTAACCGTAATTGTATTGTCTTTTCCCTTTAAATCGTTGCCCATAATCGCCGTAGCGGTAAGCAGTCTGCCAAGCGCCGCCGTGCAAACCGCCGATGTTTTATGGTACTGTTCGGCTTTTGATACAATATCGGTTGAATCAAGCGCCGTTGCCATAATTAAACCGTCATCGGTAATACATCTTATAAGTTTTCCCATTGTTATACCCTTTTCGTTACAAATAATATTCTTTGGCTGTCTTTTTGTAAATTCCCGAAACTGTCGCCGTCATAAACCGCAATCAAAGAAAGGTCGGCATCCTTAATTGCTTTTTCCATTTGTGCTTCGGTGTAAGCGGTTTCACAGAAATTTTCGGTTTGCCTAATATATCCGCTTTCACCCTTAACAAAAAAGTCAAGCGTAATATCCACGCGGTTGTCCTTTTCTTCAAAAAAGTTCTGCCAAGCGCAGAAAACCTCTTCATTTTCCTTTATAAAAGCATTGTTGCCAAGCACGAATTTGTGCTTATATGTGGTGTTGACATCAAAAATAAAAAGCCGGTCTTTTTCAAGAAACAGTGCCGTTTTTTTAAGTGCGGTGCAAAAGTCCTCATAACTTTTAAGGTGGTTTAAACTGTCAAGCATACAAATTGCACCGTCTACCGTGCCGTATAGGTCAAGTTCGCACATATCCTGGTTAAGATACAGTATATCAAGCCCAACAGATTTCTCACGGGCAATATTAAGCATTGCGGTTGATAAATCTGTGCCGATTACCGAAACACCCTTTTTTGCAAAATATCTTGAAAAATTACCGCTGCCGCAGGCGTTGTCAAGCAAAAGCGAGGGCATTTTGTCGTAACTTTCAAAAAGCGAACAGATAAAATCTGCCCGCTTTAATATTTCGGCATCTTCAATTAAACTGTCATAAACATCGGCAAAATATTCATACATAATTAAAGTTCTCCGGTTTTAACTGTTATGCAAAAAATTTATCGTACCAGACAAGGAAAGTATAAACTGTCCAGACCTTGCGGCTTAAATCTTCCTTACCGCTTCTGTGACGATCAAGCAGACTGACAAGTTTTTTTGTATCAAAATATTTTTCTGCCGCTTTTGAAGTAAAGGCGTCTTTAAACAACTGATAGTATTTTTCTTCCTTTATCCAGTTTCTTATGGGAACGGGGAAACCGAGTTTGTCCTTTTGTGCCGTGCGTGCAGGAAGTGTCTTTTCCGCCGCCGTGCGAAGTGCCAACTTGGTGGTAACGGTGTTTACGCGGCAGTCAAGCGGCAGGGTTTGGGCAAGCGCCATAACATTTTTATCAAGAAACGGAACACGCAGTTCAAGACTGTTTGCCATACTTGTTTTGTCGGCTTTAAGCAAAATATCGCCCATAAGCCACATATTTATATCAAGGTACTGCATTTTGGTAATGGTGTCTTTGTCCCGCACCTCGTCATAAAATCTGCGGCAGAGTGTCTGCGGGGTGTCAACCTGCTTTGCGATTTCGCTTTTAAGAATTTTGTCACGCTCTTTTTTAGAGAAGATACTTGCGTTTCCTATAAACCGTTCTTCAATGGTTTTGCCGCGGCGGATAAGATAGTTTACCCCGTGAATTTTCGGTAACTTTTCGCAAACCTTTGAAATGGCACGGCGAAGACCGAACGGTAATCTGTCATACGCCGTAAGGGTTATCGGCTCTTGATAAATTCTGTAACCGCCGAAAAGTTCGTCTGCGCCCTCGCCCGACATTACAACCTTAACATGTTCGCTTGCAAGACGGCTTACAAAATAAAGCGCAATAGATGCAGGGTCGGCAAGCGGCTCGTCCATATGGTACTGAATATTCGGAAATTCGCCGAAATATTCTTCGCTGGATATTACCTTTGAAATATTTTCAACCTTTATAGTGTCGGCAAACTGTTTTGCAAAGTGTATTTCGTTATAGCGGTCGCCCTCGTCACTTTCAAAACCTACGGTAAAGGTTTTGTCAACCTGCGCCGCTTCGGCAATGTAACTTGAATCTATACCGCTTGAAAGGAATGAGCCAACCTCAACATCGGCAATTTTGTGTGCCTTAACCGATTCACGGACGGCTTCGTTTACCTTATCGGCATAATAGGGGAGTACACCGGGTACTTCCTTAAAGTTCGGACGGAAATAACGCACCTTTTCCATTTTGCCGCCTTTAAGTGTGAAATAATGCGCAGGCGGAAGTTTGAACACGCCCTTAAAAAATGTTTCTTCGGCAGGCGAATACTGGAAAGAAAGATAATGCGCAAGCGCCGTTTCGTTAAGTTCCTTTTTAAAATCGGGGTGGTCAAGGAAAGATTTAATTTCCGACCCGAAGATAAAACTTTCTCCCATAAAGGTATAGTAAAACGGCTTAATACCGAACATATCACGGGCGGCATAAATACTGCCGTCCTGCTTATTATAGATTACAAAAGCGAACATACCGCGAAGTTTTTTAACCAAATCTTCGCCCCACTGCTCAAAACCGTGAAGTACAACCTCACTGTCGGCATGGGTTTTAAAGGTGTGTCCTGCCGCAATCAGTTCTTCCTTTAAGTCGGGGTAATTATAAACCTCACCGTTATAGACAAGGACAAGTGTTCCGTCTTCGTTGAACATCGGTTGGTCGCCGTCTTCAAGACCTATAATACTGAGCCGGCGAAAACCGAGGCATATATCCCCGTCCACATATTTACCGTCCGAATCGGGCCCACGGTGAATTATGCGGTTCATCATTTTTTCAAGAACCGTACCGTCATCCTTTATGTAATTTGTAAATCCGACAAATCCGCACATAAATTAAGAAATCTCCTTAAAGTTTTATTACAAAAATATATTATACACTATTTTTTCCCGTTTGTCTTTATTTTTTTTAAAATCAGGGAAGATATTATTCCTATAACACTGCCCGACACCACGCCGAACAGTATTAAAACGGGTAAATAATAAAGTGTATTTGCGCCGACAATTACCGTAGCGACCAAGCACTGCGCCGTGTTGTGCGCAATGGCCCCCGCAACCGAAAGCCCCACCGTGCCGAAAAACGAAAAACGGGATAAAAGCACAATAATAAGCAGGGAAACCGTGCCGCCCATAAGAGAAAATATAAGCGATGTTGCACTGCCGAAAAGCAGGGCACACAGTAAAATTCTTGCGGTGTTTACAAAAAAAGCGCCCTTATAATCTTTTCTTACGGCAAGAATTAACGCCACCGAATTTGAAAGCCCCAACTTAATTCCGGGAGCAATAAAGGCAAGTGGAAAAAGGGACTCGATATACCCGAAAACAATACAAACGGCGCAAAGAAGGGAATATACACA
>JAZLFY010000320.1:0-10394 GCA_045616025.1 Acutalibacteraceae bacterium
AGTGAAATAAGTTCTTCCTGGCTTGTATTTTCGGGCAGTATGTATTCGTAAGATTTTATGCCTGCTTCTTCGCACGCCTTTTTCTTGTTGGCAACATAGATTTTAGATGCAGGGTCTTCCCCCACAAGAACTACCGCAAGTCCGACCTCGACACCCTTTTTGCCGAGTTCAGATACCTGCTCTTTAACCCTTGCCTTAACGCTTGCAGATACAAGTTTTCCGTCAATTAATTTCATTTTCTTTTTCCTCACTTTCGGTAAACTGATTTTCATAATATTCGGCAGGACCTTCTTCTGCCTTAACTTTTTTAAGTTTTACAATAAGGGCTACGGTGCAACCCACACAAAGAATTATTGACAAAAGGCAGGAAACACGAATTTTGCCGAACATTAAACTGTCGGTACGGATAGTTTCAAGTATTGCCCTTTCGGCACCGTACCAAATGCCGTAAAGCAAGGTAAGTTCACCCTTAAACTTTCTTCTTTTTGAAAAATAGTTAAGTAAGAAAAATCCGCCGATGCACCAAATTGACTCATAAAGAAAACAGGGGTGGACAAGTCCTTCGCCCATTTCGGCTATTGTACGGTTGCTTTGCATACCGAAAAACGAACTGCCCGTAAATGTGCCGTATGCTTCCTGATTAAAGAAGTTACCCCACCTGCCGATACCCTGCGCCAGCAAAAAGCCGGTTGCGGTTATATCGAACATATCAAGCAGATTTATTTTAAGAATTTTGCACATTATTCCGCCGCAGACAACCGCGCCGATAACACCGCCGTATATGGCAAGTCCCGCAAAGCCCGACGAAGTGCCGATGCCGAAAAAGTTTTTAAAACTTTCTATTCCGTTACCGTCAAAAATAAGGTAATAGGTTCGCGCACACAGAATTGATACGGGGGTTGTAACCAAAATCGCGTCTATCATTTTATCGGTGTTAATACCGTATTCAGGGGCTTTTTTAAAGGCATATAAAAGCGCAAGCAAAAAGCCGGTTGCAATTATTATTCCGTACCAGTAAATATCCCAACCGTCACCTATCGGCAAGGTAAAGGCGATAGGGTTTATTTTAAGGTGAATACCGAAAATAGTAATATCGTAAACCATATTTATTCCTCCGTCGGTCTAATTACCGAAAGAACACTGTTTTCCTCACAAAATACATCAAGCATTTTGTAAATATCGCCTGCCGTTGCGGTTTTTAAAAGTTTTATTTCGTCAAACAAATTGTAATTAAACATTGCCGCTTCAACAAAACCGCTTACCGTACCGCTTACGCTGTCAAACCGTCTTATCAAATCGCCGTACAGTTTGCATTTAACCGCAGAGAAAAGTTTTTTATCTATCCCCTCGGTTTTAAGACGGGCAATTTCCGATTTTATTTCTTCTGCCACCTTTTCGGGATTTTCCGATTCACCCTCAAATATAACGGCGGCATAGTTTCTGCCGGTAAAATATTCACTGTCAAATTCGTCGCTTATAAGCCCTGCTTTTGTAAGTTTTTCAAAAAGTGGCGAACTGTCGCCTGCAAGCAATTCAAGTAAAAGCGACATACAAACCTGATTTTTAAGTTTTACAAACGGCTCGGTTATCTTCTGTTTAAAACCGAAACAGAAAGAGGGTATCATTACGGGTAATTTTGCTTCGGTATAGTTGCTCTTTACGGTTTGCGGCTCGTTTTCTTCAATCATTTTAAAGTCACACGGTTTGCCGAAACCGATTTTGTTTTGCGCCGTTTTAATAATTTCGTCTGCACTTACATTACCGCAAACACAGATAAACATATTTGACGGATTATAAAATGTTTCGTAACATTTATAAAGCATTTTGTAGTCAATTTTCGCTATTGACTCGACCGTCCCTGCAATATCTTCCCTGACAGGGTGAACATAATACATTTCTTCAAGCATTGAAAAAAGCGAGCGCCACTCGGGACTGTCGTCATACATTCTTATTTCCTGACCGATAATTCCCTGCTCCTTTTGTACCGTTTCGGGTGTAAAGTAGGGTGTACCGACAAGGTCAAGCAAAATATCAAAATTTTCCTTAAACTTACTGCTGCACGAAAAGAGATAGCAGGTGCGGTCAAAACTTGTATAAGCATTGGCGGATGCGCCGGTTTTTGCGTACTTTGTAAAGGCGTCGCCGTCCTCACTTTCAAAAAGTTTGTGTTCAAGATAGTGGGCAATCCCTGCCGGCAAGTCCACCCTTTCGCCGCCCGTTTCAAAAGATATGTCAACCGAGCCGAAACGGGTGCCGAAAACGGCATAACTTGAATTGTAACCCGGCTTTTCCATTACATAAACCGAAAGTCCGTTATCAAGTACCGCTTTTGTATATGAAACACCGAAATCGCTTTCAAATACTTCCTTTTTCATTACGCTTCCTCCTTTGGCAACAATGTATATACGGTGTGAAGCGTGACACTTCTTGCAACCCTTTCAACATCGGCACGCTCGACGGCGCTGAAAAATTCCGCGCACTCGGTCGGTGAATAGGGGTATTCGTTTTCTATCTTCATACTGTACCAAACATCCAGCATATTCTGACTGTCCTCATAGGTCTTTAAAGCACCCGAAATTGCCTTTTTGGAGGAGTCAAGTTGTTCGTCGGTAAAGCCGCCCTTTTTCACAACATCAAGTTGTTCAAGTATTGCATCTTTGGTCTTTTGGGCATTTTGCGCCTCTATGCCGCTGCTTACGGTGATTATTCCCTTAACCTTAACCGCCGCGGCAGAACAGTAGTAACAAAGACTCATTTTTTCCCGCACAACTGTGAAAAGATTTGAATAGGGACCGCCGCCGAAAATATCACACATTATGGCAAGCGCCGGTGCGGTATCGTCACCGCCCGAAAAATTGGTGGTAAAGCCCATTGAAAGTTTGCCCTGCTTTACATCCATTTTTTCATTTACTTCGTTTACCGTTTCGCTTCTGTTGTATCTGCGGCTTTGGGGCTTGCTTATATCGGCTTTGCGCTCGATTTCAGCAAAGGAATCGATTATTCTTTCAAGCAGTGCATTATCGGTCTTTTTTGAGATTACATTAACACGCACAAAAGCGCTTGATAGCATCTCCTGCCATGCTTTATAAAGGCTCTCGCCCGTAATCTTTTCGACCTGACTTATACTACCGCATTTGGGACTGCCGTAGGGGTCGCCCTTGAACATTTCTTCAATAAGGCGCTGTTTCGCATAAAGCCGCTTATCCCCCATTTCGCCCTTTATATGCTCTATCGCCTTTTTCTTTTCTCGCTCTACATCTTCCGCCGAAAATACGCCGTTTTCCGCTTTCGGATTAAAAAGCAAATCAAACAAAAGCGCCACCGCATTTTCGCTTATCTTTTCGTTATCAAGTGCAAAGCGGTCGTCAATTACCGAAATGCCGACCTTTAAAAGTTGAAAGTCGCCTAACTTTTCGGCAGATGCTGTAAGACTTGCGCCGTAAAGTTTACTTAAAATATAATTAAGCCTTGAAAAATCGGGATAATTTTTTGAACAGGTGGTAAGCACAAAGGGCAAAAGTGCAAAATCCGCTATTTTTTCGGTGTCAAGCGGAAGATAAAAGTTAAATGAAATAAGACTTGTTGAAAAACGGTTGTCCTCAACAAAAATTGCCTCTGCCCCGTTGGCTATCGGTATTGTTTTTTGCGGCATATATATTATCTCCTTACCTTAAAAATCAAACTGTTTAAGTGTTTCGTAAACCATACTTACGGGAAGCCCCATAACCGAGAAAAAGTCGCCCTCTATCCTGCTTATAAAAACGGCACTTTTGCCCTGAACGGCATACGCCCCCGCTTTATCAAGCGGCTCGCCCGTGTTTACATAGTTTTCAATTTCCTTTTCGCTTAAAGTGTTAAATGTTACAAAACTTTCATTTATTTTTGTGATTTGTTTTTCGCCCTTTAACACCGTAAAAGCGGTTATTACCGAGTGTGTCCTGCCGCTTAACATTTTAAGCATTTTTCGGGCTTCTTCTCGGTCTTTCGGTTTGCCGAGTACGGTATTATCAATTATAACGGCGGTGTCGGCGGAAAGAATAATATCGTCCGCTTTGCATTTCTTTGCCGCCGCTTCGGCTTTTCTTCTTGAAATTTCGGCTATCTGCCCGCCCACCGGCAAACCGCTTGGCAGGGTTTCGTCTGTATCTGTCACAAGTACACTGAAATCGGTTGTAATAAGGGATAAAATTTCCCGTCTTCTCGGCGAAGCCGAAGCAAGAATAAGCGACAAAACGACACACCGCCCCAATTTAATATATATTTATGATATGATACCATATTATTTTGTATTTTTCAATAACTTGTACTGTATTTTTTTAAAAATACTATATATTATATATTATTCTTGTAAAATGTAAAAAAATATGTTATACTGATTGTAACTTTTATAAAATGGGGTGTAATTATGAAATGTCCTTATTGCAGTTATGAAGAAAGCAAAGTTATCGATTCCCGTCCTACCGACGAGGGTGCGAGAATTCGCAGACGCCGTGAGTGTCTTAAATGCGAAAAGCGGTTTACCACCTATGAAATGATAGAAAGTTTACCGATTATCGTAATTAAGAAAGACGGCTCACGCGAAACATTTGACCGTCAAAAACTTATGACGGGTATGCTTCGTGCCTGCGAAAAGCGTCCGGTTTCCATTGAAACACATGATAAGATTATTGACGATATTGAATCTAATATCCAGAATAATCTTGACCGTGAAATTAAAAGTGTTAAAATCGGCGAACTTGTTATGCAGGAACTTAAAGGCGTTGACGAGGTTGCATACGTCCGCTTTGCTTCGGTTTACAGACAGTTTAAGGATATAAATACCTTTATGACCGAACTTAACAAACTTCTTGAAAAGAAATAATCAGGTGAATTATGACAGACACAGAACTTTTAGCAGAACTTTTATTGCCGGGAATTGATAAAACTCCCGAATACTATGAAAACCTTTATAAAGAACGCTCCCTGCCCGAGGGCGCACGGGTTACCCGTGTTGCTCCCTCACCTACGGGATATTTGCATTTAGGCACTCTTTTTACCGCACTTGTAAACCGCATTACGGCGACAAGCAGCGGCGGTGTTTTCTTTACAAGAATTGAAGACACCGACAAGAAAAGAGAGGTTGAGGGCGGCATAGAGGATATTATTGAAGGACTTAACCGCTTCGGCATTAAGATTGACGAGGGTTTTATTGACGGAGCAACCGAAAGCGGCGAATACGGGCCTTACCAACAAAGCCACCGTGCCGAAATTTATCAGACCTATGTTAAAGACCTTGTAAGAAAAGGCCTTGCTTACCCCTGCTTTTGCACGGCGGAAGAACTGGACGAAGTAAGGAAAATTCAAGAGGCGCAAAAAATCCGCACCGGTTATCACGGCGAATTTGCAAAGCACCGCAACATAACCTACAATGAGGCAAAGGCGCAAATTGATGCAGGCAAGCCGTTTGTTGTACGGCTGAAATCGGGCGGCAGTGAAGAAAACCGCATTTGTTTTGACGATACCATTAAAGGCAAAATTGAAATGCCGCAAAACGACGAAGATTTTG
The DNA here is from genome assembly GCA_045616025.1 of Acutalibacteraceae bacterium. Lineage (GTDB taxonomy): Bacteria > Bacillota > Clostridia > Oscillospirales > Acutalibacteraceae > UBA737. The sequence goes on from JAZLFY010000320.1 coordinate 5,546, forward strand.
TTTTGCTTAAATCGGACGGAATACCGACCTACCATTTTGCCCACGCCATTGACGACCACCTTATGCACACCACCCATGTTTTAAGGGGGGACGAGTGGATTTCTTCCGTGCCGAAGCACATTGAACTGTTTAAAGTTTTAGGTTTTAGGGTACCTAAATACGGCCATATTTCACCCATTATGAAACTTGACGGCGGCGCAAAGCGCAAAATTTCAAAGCGCAAAGACCCCGAAGCCGCAGTACACTTTTTTATTGAGGTGGGTTACGAACCGACGGCGGTTATCGAATACCTTATGACCATTGCCGCCTCCGACTTTGAGGACTGGCGCAGAGCCAACCGTGACACCGATTATAAAGAGTTTAAATTCAACCTTAAAAAGATGAGTGTTTCGGGTGCGCTGTTTGACGAAAATAAATTAAACGATGTCAGCAAAACCTATGTTTCCACCCTTTCAAGCGGTCAGGTTTACGAAAAACTTACCGACTGGGCAAGGGAATTTGATACCGAATTTTACACCCTTTTAACAAAAAACCCCGATTTTACAAAAGGTATGCTTGCCATTGACCGTGACGGCGCAAAGAAACCCCGTAAGGACATTGCAAAATGGAACGAGGCAAAGCAGTATTTTGCATACTTTTTCGACACTCTTTTTAAAAGAGAGGACAGTTTGCCCGAAAACATTAACCCGGACGATGCAAAGGCATTTTTGGAAGAATACAAAAAAGTTTATAACGAAAATGACGACAGGGGGTTGTGGTTTGACCGCATAAAATCGGTTTGTCCGGCACTCTCTTTTGCGGCGGAAACCAAAGATTATAAAGAACACCCCGAAAACTTTAAGGGCTCGGCAGGTGATTTAAGCACCGTGCTTCGTCTTGCCGTTACGGGAAGAAGAAACACACCCGACCTTACAAGCATTATGAAGGTGCTTGGCACCGATAAATGTTTTGAGCGCATTGACGAATATATCAGTTTACTTTAAGGGAAGAAAATATATGAACGAAAACAACAGACCAAAATTTCCTACCCGCGCGGTAGTTACGGCAGGTATGCCCTACGGCAATAAGGAGCTCCATTTCGGGCATATCGGCGGTGTATTTATTCATGCCGATGTTTTTGCAAGATTTTTGCGTGACCGTATCGGCAAAGACAATGTAATATTCGTTTCGGGTACCGACTGCTACGGCTCTACCATAGAGGGCAGTTACGAAGAAGCGGTTAAAGACGGTTTTTCGGGCAGTATTGAAGATTTTGTTTTAAAAAATCACGAAAAGCAGAAAAGTGTACTTGATATGTATGATATAAGCCCCGACCTTTTCGGCGCTTCGGCGCTTTTCCGTTCGGGCGAAATACACAAAGAAACCTGCTTTGAGGTATTTAACACCTTAAAGGAAAACGGCTTTTTAACACTTCAAAAATCAAAACAGTTTTACGATAAAAAACTCGGCACATTTTTAAACGGCAGGCAGGTTATCGGCAGATGCCCTATACAGGGTTGCAAATCCGAACACGCCTATGCCGACGAGTGTTCGTTAGGTCACCAGTTTACCGCCGACGAACTTATTGCACCTAAAAGTGTACTGTCGGGCGAAGTTCCCGAAATTGTTGAGGTTGACAACTGGTACTTAAATCTTGAAGATTTTAAGGACGACCTTAAAGAATATGTTGAAAAACTTGAAAAAAGTGATAATTGCAGAGAAAGTGTAACCTCGGTTATGCGCGAGTTTTTAAAAGACCCCTGCATTTACATTAAAAAGGAAGAAAAAGAAAGGGTTTTGTCATTACCGCTCGGCAATTATGAACTGACCGAAGAAGAAAACAAACCCTCCTTTTCGGTTACATTTAAAACACTTAAAGAGCGTGCGGACGCCTGCGCCGTTTTAACAAGCGAGGGTATTCGTTACCGCACGGGTAAAACGGTTGTGCCGTTTCGAATTTCGGGTAATGCAAAATGGGGCGTACCCATTCCCGAATGCGAGGGCGCAAAGGGTCTTACATTCTGGGTTTGGCCCGAAAGTCTTTGGGCGCCGATAAGTTTTACAAAAACGGTGCTTGAAAACCGCGGCGAAAATCCCGAAAACTACAAAAACTGGTGGTGCGATAAGGATGCGCAGGTTTACCAGTTTATAGGTGAAGACAACATCTATTTCTACGGCATTGCACAGACGGGTGTATTTTTGGGACTTGGCGGCAAAGATTATTCGCTTGACCCCGAAAACGGAAAACTCCGCCTTACAAATCTTGTGGCAAACCACCATTTGCTTTTCGGCAAGAAAAAGGCATCTTCTTCGGGCGCACTTAAAGCACCCAAAGCCGACGAACTTTTAAATTATTACACACAAGAGCAACTGCGCATGCACTTTATAAATGCTTCGCTTGCCGAACAGAGTGTCGGTTTTGAGCCGCTTAGTGTTCTGCGCCCCGAAGATATTAAAAAGGGCGGCTTTGACACCGTTCTTTACGAGGGTAATTTGCTTACAAATGTTTATAACCGTCTTGTCCGTTCCTGCTTCTATACGGCAGGCAAGCATTTTGACGACTGCTTACCGCCGGGTAAAACAAGCGAAAAAACACAAAAATTCCTCAAAGAAACCGTTCTTGCTTACGAAGAATTAATGTACAAATACAAGTTCGATAAGGTGTTTGAACTTTTAAATGTTGCAATTAAGGAAGCCAACAAAATCTGGTCGCACGACAGCAAGCAGGCGGACGCCGAAAATGACGAAAACCTGCGCCGTCAGTTGCTTATTGACAGTTTCAGTATTGTTCGCACAATGGCGGTTTTGCTTCACCCCTTTGCACCTACGGGTTGCGAAACGGTCAGAGAATATCTGAAGGTCGGTGAAGATATGTACGACTGGTCGCACATATTCGAAAACATTGAGGATGCGACAAACGAAAACCATACATTCAAACATTTAGAGCCGAAATTCGACTTTTTTGCAAAGCACGAAAGTCAAATAGGGGGAAATGTATGACAACATGCGGCGATATTTTAAAATTTTTAGACAAGAAATTTCCGCTTAAAACGGCGCTCGATTTTGACAATGCCGGTCTTTTAATCGGTGATAAATCGAGTGCGGTTTCAAAGGCGGTTATCTGTCTTGACTGCAATAAACAGGCGGCAGAAAGGGCGATAAGCGAGGGCGCAAACCTTATTATCACCCACCACCCCGTTATATTTGAGGGCGAAAAGAAAATTCTGTCGGACGGCATAATTTTTGCCCTAATAAAAAACGGAATTTCGGTTATTTCAATGCATACAAATATGGATGCCGGCAAGGGCGGTGTAAACGACTGTCTGGCAAAATCGCTCGGTCTTACTTCTGTTAAACCATTTGACGACGGCGAGGGTTTCTTGTTAAGGCAGGCAAAGGTATCCCCCTGCACGGCGGACAGTCTTGCCGAAAAAATAAAAACTTCGCTTAACACCTGCGTAAAGTATGTCGGGTGCGAAAAGGAAATAGAAAACATTTTGCTTTGCAGCGGCTCGGGCGGCGATTATTTGTCACTTGCCGCCGAACACGGCTTTGATGCGCTTATTACCGCCGACTGCAAACACCATAAGTTTATCGAGGCGGAAAATACCGGCATTGCGCTTTTTGACTGCGGTCACTACGAAAGCGAAAATGTAATTATCCGTCCGCTGTTTAATATGCTTAAAAAAGAATTTGAAGATACCGAATTTTCGGTGCAGGACAACACTGCCCTTAAATTCATATAAAGGAGATAATTATCTTGAAAAAATCACTTAAAGTTTTTCTTGCAACCGCCCTTTTGGTGGTTGTCGCTTTGCTTTTTACCGCCGGTGTTTCGGCAGAGGAGCCGTCATATTCCCTTTCGTACAGTACCCACCTTTCAAATATCGGGTGGACAACTGCGGTAAACGAGGGCGAAACTTCCGGCTATAATAATTACGACTGGGGCGTTGAGGCACTTAAAGTTAATTTTTCGTCCGCAGAAGATTTACATATTAAATATTCGGCGCACGTTTCAAATATCGGTTGGATGCCCGATATGGACGAAAATTCCTTTATCGGCACAACCGGACGCGCGCTTCACATAGAGGCGATAAAGGTTGAACTTACGGGCAGTGACGCCGAAAAGTACGATATACTTTACCGCGCAAATGTTCAGGACAGCGGTTGGCTCGGGTGGGCGAGAAACGGCGAAATTGCCGGCAGTACGGGTATTGCCCGTTCCCTTTTGGGTGTTGAAATAAAAATTACACCTAAGGGCAGTGAGCCGCAAAGCACCATACCCACTTATAAAGATTTTGACCTTTTATATCAAACCCACCTTTCAGATATAGGTTGGACGGGTGTTTCCCGCACGGGTGCCGCTTCGGGTACCTATGCAAATAATTTTGAAGCGTACTCTATTTATTCCACAAATCTTTCTTCGGCAGGCGTTTATTACGGCGCACACGTTTCCGACATAGGTTGGCAAAATGCCGTACAAAACGGCGCGGTTTCGGGCACTACCGGGCAGGCAAAAAGCATTGAGGCATTTTACATAGGACTTACAGGCCCTGCGGCGGAGCAGTACGATATTTGGTACAGAGCGTATGTAAGCGGTTACGGTTGGCTCGGTTTTGCCAAAAACGGCGAACTTGCAGGAACATCAAGTCTTGCAAGACCTATCCTTGCCTTACAGATAAATATTTTACTTAAAGATACCTTTACCCCCGAAAATATCCCCGCATATAAAGACGGCGAATTTTATTACCAAAGTTACCTTTCAAACTGCGGTTGGACGGTTAAAGCCGAAAACGAACAGTATTTAGGTTACGGGGACAGCTGTTATGCTTACGAAGGACTTATTATTTCACTTAGAAACAACAAAAGT
>JAZLFY010000321.1:0-2278 GCA_045616025.1 Acutalibacteraceae bacterium
AGCGCGACTTTTACGGACTTAAAAAGGTTAAAGAGCGCATACTTGAAATGCTTTCGGTATTCTCCCTTTCGCCCGATATAACAGGACAGATTTTGTGCCTTTCGGGCCCTCCCGGAGTCGGCAAAACTTCCATCGGCAAAACCATTGCCGAGTGTATGGGCAGAAAATATCAGCGTGTATCACTTGGCGGTATGCACGACGAAGCCGAGATAAGAGGCCACAGAAAAACCTACATCGGTGCAATGCCGGGTAAAATAATTACCGCAATTAAAAATGCAGGCACATCTAACCCCGTTATTTTGCTTGACGAAATCGACAAGCTTGCAAGCGACTATAAGGGCGACCCTGCCTCGGCACTTTTAGAGGTGTTAGACCCCGAACAGAACAAGGCGTTTTGCGATAATTTCCTTGAAATTCCTTACGATTTAAGCCATGTTGTATTTATTACAACCGCCAACAGTCTTGATACCATACCCTCTCCGCTTCTTGACCGTATGGAGGTTATATCTATCGAGGGTTACACAAGAGAAGAAAAATTCAATATTGCCAAACGGCACTTGCTTTCCCGTGAACTTGAAAGCCACGCTCTTACAAAATCAACCTGCCGCATAACCGACGGTGCGCTTTACGGAATTATTGATAACTACACCCGTGAAGCAGGGGTAAGAAAACTTTCCCGTGCCATCGGCTCGCTTTGCGGTAAAGCCGCAAAACAAATCGCTTCGGGCGAAAAGACAAAAGTTACGGTTAAAGACATCGATTTAAAAGAACTTTTAGGCACTAAAAAATACAACCCCGAAATGATACCCGAACACGACCTTGTCGGCGTTATAAACGGACTTGCCTGGACACAGGTGGGCGGCGAGATTATGCAAATGGAAGTTCAAATTCTTGACGGCAGCGGCAAGATAGAACTTACCGGCTCGCTTGGGGATGTTATGAAAGAGTCGGCACGCGCGGCGGTAACCTATGTCCGTGCAAATGCCGAAAAATACGGCATAGATAAAAATTTCTATAAAGAAAAGGATATTCATATTCACGCAACCGAAGCCGCCGTACCGAAAGACGGCCCCTCGGCAGGTGTCACCATAACAACGGCGCTTGTTTCCGCCCTTACAGGCAGAGAAGTTCGCCGTGATATTGCCATGACGGGCGAAGTCACCATACGCGGCAGAGTGCTTGCCATAGGCGGTCTTAAAGAAAAAAGTATGGCGGCATACAGAGGCGGCGTTAAAACGGTGTTTATACCGAAAGAAAACCTGCCCGATTTGGACGAGGTTGACGAGGCGGTCAAAGCAGGTCTTACCTTTATCCCTGCCGAAAATGTGAGTGATATTATCCGTGCCGCACTTTTACCCCTTACCGAAAAGGCACAGGAAAAAGAATATGCCATAAACCGTGAAACGAAAGCAACACGCATCAGTCAGTAGGTAGATTTATGAATTTTAACAATGCTTATTTTGAAAATTCTTTCGGTATTGCTACACAGTTGCCCCTTTCCGATTTACCCGAAATTTGCTTTTCGGGTAAATCAAATGTGGGTAAATCTTCCCTTATAAATAAAACTCTCGGCAGAAAAAGTCTTGCCCGTGTAAGCAGTACCCCCGGCAAAACCGTTACGGTTAATTTTTACCGCCTTGATACAATACGGCTTGTCGATTTGCCGGGTTACGGTTTCGCCAAAAGAACAGATGCCGAAAAAGAGCGCTTTTCCGCTTTGAGCGAAAGTTATTTCGGCTCGGGGCGCAATATTAAACTTTGTCTTCAACTTATTGATATGCGCCATACGGTAAATGCCGACGATATGCAAATGCTGTCCTTTTTAAATTATTATAAAATACCCTTTGCCGTAATTCTTACCAAGTGCGACAAACTTAATAAAACGGAATTTGAAAAGCGGCTTTTGGACTTTAAAACCGAAACGGGCGACCTTACCGATAACAAAGAGATTATTCCTTTTTCTTCGCTTAAAGGTATCGGTGTCGAAAAGGTGCGTGAAATTATAGAAAAATCAATTTTTTAAAAATAACTATTGATTTTAGTAACCGTTTGTGGTATTATACTATGGCGGCGAAAAAAAAGCGCCGCATTTGCGCCGGTAGCTCAGCTGGATAGAGCGTCTGGCTACGGACCAGAAGGTCGGGAGTTCGAATCTTCTCCGGCGCACCATGAAAAAAGACACCTTTGGGTGTCTTTTTTCAACGAAATAAATCCCTATCGGGATTTGTGAAATACACTTCGTGCGTGAAATACACCTTCGGTGTGTGAAATGCCTGCG
>JAZLFY010000322.1:0-5108 GCA_045616025.1 Acutalibacteraceae bacterium
TGGGGTGTCGTCAAGCGGTAAGACACAGCACTTTGACTGCTGCATGCGTAGGTTCGAATCCTGCCACCCCAGCCATGAAAAAACGACTTGTTTAATACAAGTCGTTTTTTCAACGATATAAATCCACTTTGTGGATTTGTGATATGCCCTTCGGGCGTGATACACGCCTACGGTGTGCGATATGCCCGCGGGCGTGGATTGATTTATATCATATCACATTTGCCGTAAGGTAAATATATTACTTAAAACTTTATATTATTCTTTAAAATATTTATAAAAAAAGCACTTATTTTAGAAAAATTTATCGTGTACTGCCGATAATGCTTTATCGGCTTCTTTTTGGTCAATCAGTACAGAAATTTTTATCTCGCTTGTAGTAATCATTTTAATATTGATTTCTTCGTCATAAAGCGCTTCAAACATTTTAGAAGCAATGCCGGGGTGACTTTCCATTCCTGCACCGACAATTGAAACTTTTGCGATGTTTTCAAAGTGTGTAACCTCTTTAAAATTATAAAGATTTCCGAAAGCATTTACTGCTTCGATAGCATCTTTACATTGTGAAAGGGGAACGGTAAAAGAAATATCTTTTGTGTTTTCACGACCGACAGACTGTAAAATCATATCAACATTAACATTTTTCTGTGCCAACTGATTAAACAGTTTAAATGCAACGCCGGGAGCATCTTTAAGACCTATAACCGATATACAACTGACATCTGTATCTTTCGCAACACCGCGAATTAAAGTTTTTTCCATTTTAACCTTCTCCTTTACAATAGTTCCGTCTTTCTTTTCAAGACTTGATAAAACTTCCAATTCTACATTATATTTTTTAGCCATTTCAACCGAGCGGTTGTTAAGCACCTGCGCGCCGAGTGCGGCAAGTTCAAGCATTTCGTCATAGGTGATTTCGTCCATTTTAATTGCATTTTTAACAATTCTCGGATCGGTTGAATACACACCGTCAACATCGGTATAAATCTGGCATTTGTCCGCCTGCAATGATGCGGCAATGGCAACTGCACTTGTATCAGAGCCGCCGCGACCTAATGTTGTAACATCGTCATATTTGTTAATGCCCTGAAATCCTGCGACAATTATAATGTTTTTCTTTGTTAATTCATGACGAAGTCTTTCAGTGTTGATGTTTTTTATTCTTGCAAGACCGTAATTAGAATCGGTAATAAAGCCTGCCTGCCAACCGAGTAGGGAAATGACAGGATAACCTAATTTTTCAATAGCCATTGCAAGCAAAGAAATTGAAATTTGTTCGCCGGCAGTAAGTAAAACATCCATTTCGCGTTTTGACGGATTTTCGGAATTAATTTCTTTTGCTTTTTCAATTAAATCGTCGGTTGTATCGCCTTGAGCAGATACAACAACAATAACATCGTTGCCTTTTTTATAATCTTCAATAATTATATTAGCAACGTTAAAAACGCGCTCGGCATTGGCAACAGAGGAGCCGCCGAACTTTTTAACGATAAGTGACATCAAAATTCCCCCAAATTAAACCAAAAAGTCCATTATCTTATAACTGTCGGGCCCTATTGAACCGATTTTTTCAAGTATAGATTCTTTGGTTTCTTTATTTGTAATAAATGCTATTTCGCAAGAATCATCATTTTTTACATACCAAGTATTATCATAAAAAACTTTGTCGAAATTTTCAAGCATTTTTTTATAATTTTCTGATTTTATGCAAACATATAAGCGTTCGGGTTCGGTTGAATTTTCCACAAAACCCGGCTCGTTTTTATCCCAAGAAAGATATTTTCTTGCTTTTAAATGTTTTGCACAGTCAAGAACATCGGCAACAACGGCGCTTGCGGTTGGCAATTTGCCTGCACCTTTGCCGTAGAACATAACATTTCCGGTGTTGCTGCCGTTAATCATAATTGCATTAAAGACGCCGTTAACATTAGCAAGAATATTATCTTTATCAATAAGTGTCGGTTTAACCGAAACTGCAATTTTACCGTTACTTAAATGCTTTGCACGGCCGATTAATTTAATTACACAGTCAAATTTATCGGCATAATCAATATCATTTAAAGTAACATTTGAAATGCCTTCGGTTTCAACCTCGTCGGGATAAACATGTTTGCCCCAGGCAAGGGAAGATAAAATACAAATTTTTCTGCAAGCATCAAGTCCCTCAATGTCTGCAGCAGGATTTTTTTCTGCGAACCCTTTTTCCTGCGCAAGTTTAAGAGCAGATGCAAAATCCATATTATCTACTATCATTTTATTTAAAATGTAGTTTGTTGTTCCGTTTAATATACCTGTTATTTCGTTTATACGGTTTGCTGTAAGACATTGTGAAAGCGGACGAAGTATCGGTATTCCGCCGCCGACAGATGCCTCAAAAAGAAAATTAACATTGTTTTCTTCCGCAATTTTTAACAGTTCGTCGCCTTTTTGCGCAACTAATTCTTTATTAGATGTTACAACACTTTTTTTCTTTAAAAGACATTTTTTTACAAAATCGAAAGCCGGGTTAAGTCCACCCATAACTTCAACAACGATTTTAACATCGTCATCATTTAAAATATCGTTAAAATCGGTTGTGAACTTATCACTGTAGGATAACCCTTTAAATTCTCTTAAATCAAGTATATATTTTATTTCTATATCTTCTTTAATCTTTTTGGCAAGTCTTTTCGGGTCATTTATCATAATTTCGGCAACACCCGAACCGACTACACCGTGCCCCATAATTGCTGTGTAAATCATTTTTTGCTCCTATTCTGTTTTAATGGTTAAAATTCCTTTAACTTCACTTAATTTTTTTACAAGTTCTTCAATGGATACCTTTATATTATCTGTCGTAACCGTAATAGATACTCGTGCCGTTCCGTCAACCGGAGTGGTTTGATTAACGGTGATTATGTTTGCACCGAGTTCGTAAAGAACCGAAGACATTGAAGAAAATACACCGGCTTTGTCTGAAAGCACGGCTATAAGACTTACGGTGTTTCGGTAATTATCGTTACTTTCGAAAACATAATTTTTGTATTTGTAGAAAGCGCTTCTTGAAATGCCGACCATTTTAACCGCTTGTGAAGCATTTGGTGCAATACCTTCGGCAATTAGTTTTTTTGCCTTTAAAACATCCTTATAAATTGGCGGTAAAATTTTTGCATTTACAAGAAGATATTTGTTTTCACCCATAAAAACATGTCCTCCAATCGAAAACTATGTACACTATTATAATACACTGATTTTAAAAAATCAAGTGAAATTTTTATTTTGTCAGTTTATAAATTTTAAGCATAATATGGTATATGGAAATTTCCATATTTATTTAACGGAGTGAAAAACAATGGACAAATATATAATTTCAGTCGGAACGATAACGCATGCACTTAAAGGCAGAGATATTATAAAGAAAAAAGGCTTCGATGCACGGGTTGAAAGAAGAACCCGTGACATTGGCAAATACGGTTGCGGTTATGCAATAATCGTTACGGCTGATGATCTTGAAAAAATTAAAAGTCTTTTAAATAATTCTTCAATTAAGATATTGAATATTCAAAAATCGGCAGTTCTGTAAAAGGAACTGCTTACATAAATTCGGAGGTAATATATGATTTATTTAGATAATGCGGCAACAACCGGAAAAAAGCCGTTAAATGTTGTAAATGCAATAAATAATGCAAATTTATACTATTGCGCAAATCCCGGAAGAAGCGGACATAAAATATCGGTAAAAGCAGCAGAAAAGATTTATGAAACAAGGAACAAAGTAATCGAATATTTCGGTGGTGATTCGCCCGAACAGGTAATTTTTACATGCGGTTGCACACAGTCGATAAATTATGTTTTAAAGGGAATTTTAAAAAGAGGAGATAAAGTAATCGTTTCTGACCTTGAACATAATGCCGTAATGCGCCCGTTACATAAAATCGACGCAGATATCAGAATATTTGAAGTGTCACTTTTTGACGATAAAATAACTCTTGAAAACCTAAAGAAACAAATTGATAACGATGTTAAACTTATTATTTGTACTGCCGCTTCAAATGTGTGCGGTAAAATTTTGCCGATTAAAGAAATAGGGAAGACGGCAAAAGAAAATAATATACCGTTTTTGCTGGACGGAGCACAACTTTGCGGAGTTTTACCGATTGATATGTCCGATATGAATATTGATTATCTTGCCGTTGCGGCACATAAGGGCTTATATGCGGCAATGGGAAACGGAATATTGATAACAAGAAAAGATATAAACGATACTATTATCGAGGGCGGTACGGGTACAGATTCAATAAATCTTTTACAACCCGACACCTTACCCGAAAAATTTGAAAGCGGAACGGTTAATGTTTCGGGTATATTCTCGATAAATGCAGGCATTGATTTTGTTAAAAACAGTAAAAATTTGTATATTCACGAACAAAAACTAATTGAAAAAATATATGACGAATTAAACCGAATTGACGGAATTGTCCTTTACACTCCGTATCCCGAAGAATATAGATATGCGCCCGTTCTGTCTTTTAATATTGATGAATTAAATTCTCAAGCGGTAGCATCCGTTCTTGATAAAAATAATATCGCTGTAAGAGCAGGACTACATTGCGCGCCGTCTGCACACAATAAACTCGGAACACTACAAAGTGGTACGGTCAGATTATCTACATCGGTTTTTAATAATTCAAACGAAATAAATTATTTTATTGAAAAGGTAAAAAAAATTGCCAAAAATAGAAAAAAATATATTGAAACATAATTAAAAATATGATAATATAATATATATAACAAAAAGAAAGGATGATGTAAGTGACTGCGATATTTAATTTCTTTTATTCAATTTGGAATCAGGTTGTTTTTGCCATATCGAATATCAGAATATTTGATATTATTGACATTATAATCATTGCTTATATCATCTATAAAGCAATTGGTTTTTTGCGTGAAACACGCGCCGGACAACTTGTTAAGGGTATAATTGCCGTTTTAATTCTGTATGTTCTCTCAAATTGGTTTAATTTATCCGTTCTTCGTTGGCTTTTGTCAATACTTGTCAGTTCCGCACTTGTTTTGCTTGTTGTTATTTTCCAACCCGAACTTCGCCGTGCGCTTGAACGGGTGGGACAGTC
>JAZLFY010000323.1:0-4929 GCA_045616025.1 Acutalibacteraceae bacterium
ACCGACCGAATCGTTATAGTCTTTAATCTGTGGCAGATTTTCCCAATATTTTCTGTATTCGTCCGAAGAAAACATACTTTTTCTTACGGCGATAAAATGCGACTGTAAATGTTCGGGAATATAACCGATGTCAATAGTGCCGAATGGGTCAAAATCGGTCTTGAAAAATTTGGTGAGTCCCCAAAAATCTATATCCTCTTTATCCATTTTTTCAAACAGTTCGCTAAACGGATAAATGGGGCCCATAATGGTGTAATTCATTAAAATTACTTCGTCGTATTCATTAAGATTTTCAAATCCGATTTTTTCAAGCGATTCTTTATATGCCCACGCATCAAGCCCGAAGTTTCTGCGTTCAAAAACCGTATCGGCAAGACCGTCTATTTTTTTACGGCTTTCCTTTTCGATTTTGCCGTTGCTTACAAAAAATATTTTTGAAACATTTTTTTTAAGGTCTGAAAGCATATACGGAATATAATCGTCGATTATTCCGTCGTTATCGTAGAAAAAATAAATTAACAGCCGCTTTGCGCCTTCCCCTAAAACCATTTTGTATCTCCTTAATGTTTGCTGTTTTCTAAAATTTTATTAATCTTATCGGCATTTCCCCAAACACCCGGAGAGTCGTAAGGACGGTCGGGGAATACACCGTATTCGGGTTTAATGGAAAGTCCGTGCTTTTCGATAAATTCGTTTACCTTTTCACCTAACGATACGGGTTTTCCGGTGCAGACATTGATTATGCCGGTTACATCATCTTGGGTTGAGGCGGTTGCAATTTGGTCTGCAAGGTCATTAATATCAATAAAATCGTAAAGATTTTTACCCGAAGTAAAGGGAAATGTTTTTTGCCCTGCGGCGTCCATTTCAAGAATTTTCGAGAAAACGGAGTGGTTTTTCATATCGTCACCCAATATGTAATAGGCACGAAGCCAAAAAATCTTTACATTCTTATCTTTTGCATATTGAAGCAGTGCCTGACGAAGTGCATTTTTTGCTATGCCGTACTGTGAAGCAGGGTTGCAGGGGGTATTTTCGTCAATAGCGCCCTCAAAATATCCTACCTCGTGCATAGTACCCATACAGGCAACGGCGCCTATTCCCTCGTCAATTAAGTTTTTAAGGAAAAGAAAATGGGTTGAAAGGTCACCTATATGACTGTCGGCATTATGGGAAAAACCGTTTCTCCACGCAAGATGTATGCAAACATCGGGTTTGCCGAACCGTTCATAGTTTCCCGTCGGGTTATCAAAAACCGAAGCGGTGTAAACGGTAAGATTTTCACGCGGCGGTATGCTGTCGGTCATAACATCAACCGCAACAACCTTATGTCCTGCGTTTAAAAGACTGTCAACAACGTGACGGCCGATATAACCGCTTGCTCCCGTAACAAGAACTGTTTTTTGCATTAAAATACCTCCAAAAATGTGAAGTTGATTTTATTTTAAAAATCCGTTTATTATTTCTTCTTCTGCATTGGCTTCGTCAAGACCGAGTGTCATAAGTTTTATAAGTTGCTCGCCGGCAATTTTGCCGATTGCCGCTTCGTGAATAAGGGACGCGTCAATATGGTTTGCGCCGAGTTTCGGGCTTGCCGTAACATGTGCCGAGTCCATAATAATCGCATCGCATTCGGTATGTCCCGTGCAGGCGGCGTTGCCGTTTATGTTGGACACAAATTCTTGTAGTGAATTATCCTTTGCAACCGAACGGGACACAACATTTGCCGAGGAGCCGTCACCGTTCAAATCAACTGAAAAGTCGGTACGGGCAATTTGGTTTTTGTGTGTCATAATCTTTTCGTGAACGATAAGTGTTCCGCCCTCGTTTATTGTACCTCTTGTTATGCGGCAGGTATTATCAATACCCTTAATCTGCGAGGTTTCCATTTCCATATATCCGTTTTTGTCGATATTGACAACGGTGGTGGGGTTCATATTTTTCTGTCCTTCGCCCTCACCCTCGCCATAGTGGCGCTCGATATACTTAACACGGGCGTTTTTGCCGACATAAAAGGTGTGTATTCCGTCGTGGCGTGATTCGTCACTTCCGCAGTTGTGAATACCGCAACCTGCCATTATGGTTACATCGGCATTATCGCCTATATAAAAATCGTTATAGACCGACTCTTTAAGTCCGCTTTGACCGATAATGACGGGGATATGCACCGTTTCGCCCTTTGCACCGGCTTTGATTATAATATCAATGCCCTGCTTGTCCGTTTTGGTAATAATATCAACATTTTCATTAACCTGACGGCTTTCGGTTTGTCCGTTTGCACGGATGTTATATGCACCCTTTTCGCTACCGTCCATATCGGCAATTATTTTAAGCAACTGCTTTTCGGTTTCGGTAATCACTTTGCCGCCCCTTTCATATTATCGGTAAGAATTTTGCAGGCTTCACGGGTAGCGCCCAAAAGGTCGGGCAAAATATCCGCCTTTGCGCCGTATGCTTTAAGTTCGCCGCCAGAGAGAACGGCAACCTTATCGGCAATATTTAAAATTCTTTCCTGATGCGATATTATGATAATAGAGCCGCCGTTTACCCTGTGCATTTTTTCAAATACATTAATAAGGTTATTAAACGACCATAAATCAATTCCCGCTTCCGGCTCGTCAAACAGCGAAACTTTGGTATTCCGTGCCAGAACGGTGGCGATTTCAATTCTTTTAAGTTCGCCGCCCGAAAGCGAAGCATTAACCTCACGGTTAATATAATCTCTTGCGCAAAGACCGACCTGCGATAAATAATCGCACGCCTCTGCAATGCTTATATCCTTACCTGCGGCAAGGCGAATTAAATCGTTTACGGTAATTCCCTTAAAGCGAACGGGTTGCTGAAAAGCAAAACTTACACCCAAATTCGCCCTTTCGGTTATGGACATATCGGTAATATCGGTACCGTCAAGAATAATCTTGCCCGATGTGGGTTTATAGACACCGGCAATAATTTTTGCAAGGGTTGACTTGCCGCCGCCGTTAGGTCCGGTAACCGCAACAAAACCGTCTTCTATTTTAAGGGATACATCCTTTAATATCTGTTTTTCGCCCTCTTCTGTTTCGGCGGAAAAGCAGACCTTTTTAAGTTCTAACATTAAGATACTTTACTCCTTATAATATATACATAAATTATATCCTTTTTTTACCGGAAAATCAATAGAAAATTATCCGTAAAAAAACAAATTAAGATATTTTTAAAAAAAGATAATATTTACTCTATTTTTCCATATGTATATATGTTATACTTTGGTTAAAGGAAGTGTTTTTTATGCAAGAATATAAAGTAAGCGGTCATATAAGCAGTTTTTTGCCCGACGGAAAAAAGTTTAAACTTGTGTTCAGTGATGAGTTTGACGGCGATACGCTTGACAGAACAAAATGGGCGTTCAGAACCTCGATGATGAACAAAAAGCATCCGGCGTGGGTGGAAGACGGTGTTTCGCTTGACGGCAACGGCAATCTTGTGTTTACCGTTGTGGAAAAGGACGGCAAACCGGTTTCGGCGCAACTTCAAACCGGATTTAACTTTATGGACGAACCGGTAGAAGAAACAAAGTTCAACCAAAGCCATTTACAGTGGAATATAGGCAAGTTGCACGAAAACCTTTTTACCAAGAAATACGGTTATTTTGAATGCCGTTGCCGTTTACAGCAAAAGCCGGGTTGGTGGAGCGCCTTTTGGTTGCAATCCCCCATTATCGGCTCGACTTTGCACACCGAAATAAGCGGCAGTGAAGTTGATATTATGGAAAGTTTCCGTCCCGGCGTTGTTCACAGCCACGCAATTGTTTCGGGCGGTTACGGACTTGATGCCCATACCGATAATGTCGGCGGACTGGAAGTGGACAAAACAAAATTCCATACCTTTGCGGTACTGTGGGACAAAACGGGTTACACATTCTATGTTGACGGAAAAGAGGACGGAAGAATAACCGAAAACATTTCAGGTTTTCCCGAATTTATCCTTATTTCAACCGAAGTCAGAGGTTATCGCCACGAAAAACACGAGCCGACCGAAGAATCTTACGCGGCAATAGGCGATACTTTCCTTGTTGATTATGTAAGAGTTTTTGATATTGAAGAATAAAAAAAGCGCCGGAATAACTTAAAAATTATTCCGACGCTGTTAGGCCCCGTTACCGCGACAAAACCGTCTTCTATTTTAAGCGATATACCGTTTAAAATTTCTTTTTTAACACCGTCGGTTTCGGCGCAAAAAGAAATATTTTCAAGTTCTAACATTAAGATATATTACTCCATATTATATATACATAGATTATATCCTTTTTCTACCGAAAAATCAACATAAATTTAATTGCTAAAACCGTTCTTTTATGATACAATTAGTTATCTTTAAATGTGAGGAAACAAAAATGGATATTTTAGCGAAACTTACCGAAGAACTTAAAATTAAACCGTTTCAGGTTGAAAATGCGGTCAAATTGCTTGACGACGGAAATACCGTACCGTTTATTGCCCGTTACCGAAAGGAAATGACCGGTTCGCTTGACGACCAGACTTTACTTACCCTTTCAAACCGCCTTGCCTATCTTCGCAATATGGACGAAACCCGTGAAAAGATTAAAGAGGTTATTAACGAAGCCGGTGCTTTAACTGAGGAACTTGCCGCAAAAATTGATGCGGCAACCACCCTTGCCGAACTTGAAGATTTATACCGCCCGTACAAAAAGAAAAAGAAAACCCGTGCCGATGTGGCTCGTGAAAAGGGACTTGAACCGTTGGCACTTTTAATCTACGAACAAAAAGACGGCGTAAACCCCGAAACAGAGGCGGCAAACTACATAAACCCCGATAACGGCATAGAAACCGCAGAAGATGCACTGTCGGGCGCTTCGGACATTATTGCCGAAATGATTTCTGACGATGCAGACATAAGAAAGCGTATGCGCTTTGTCTGTGCGGCGCA
>JAZLFY010000324.1:0-4422 GCA_045616025.1 Acutalibacteraceae bacterium
TCACTAAAAACAGAGGTTTACAATCCGAAGACCTTCTTCCCTCACGCGGCGTTGCTGCATCAGAGTTTCCTCCATTGTGCAATATCCCCCACTGCTGCCTCCCGTAGGAGTCTGGGCCGTGTCTCAGTCCCAATGTGGCCGATCAACCTCTCAGTCCGGCTACCGATCGCAGACTTGGTGGGCCGTTACCTCACCAACTATCTAATCGGACGCGAGGCCATCTTACAGCGGATTGCTCCTTTGGTGTTTTAGGGATGTCCCAGAAACACTTCATGCGGTATTAGCAGTCGTTTCCAACTGTTGTCCCCCTCTGTAAGGCAGGTTCCTCACGCGTTACTCACCCGTCCGCCACTAAGTGTTACAAGAAATTCCGGTAGCAAGCTACCTTCTTTTCAGCGCAACACTCCGTTCGACTTGCATGTGTTAGGCACGCCGCCAGCGTTCGTCCTGAGCCAGGATCAAACTCTCTAAATAATTGTATCTTAAATGTGCTTTAAAGCACATCTAAAATCTTAAAAAGTTCTTTGACTCATTACTTAATGCTGTGCATTAATTTTGTCCTTTGATTTAAAGATTTCTCTTAGAATCGTCGGGTCCTTATTAATTGTCGTTGTTTAATTTTCAAGGTCCGTTTCGCGCTCCCTTTTTTAGTGCGCCCGATTATAATACCACACACGCACACCGTTGTCAAGCATTTTTTAAAACTTTTTTCGACTATTTTTTTAAGGCAAAAAAAGACACAATATTTAGTATTTTAAAAATTTGAAATACACAATTATATATATACTATATATAAGTAAACAGGTGCGGTTTTGATTGGTTTCAAAAACACTGTATCAATTAAAAGTTGCGGTTTTACGAAACATTTTCCCGAAGTTTTAAAAGAATTTTCTTTTCGTTTCGGCTTATTTGCACCTGTGTTACATTAAGCCGTTTTGCCGTTTCGGATTGGGTGAGCCCCTTAAAATAGCGCATATCAATTAAGGTGCGCTCAAACCCGTCAAGTTTTGAAAGCGCCGCTTTAATCATTATTTTATTTTCAAGTTCCTGCCCCTTTAAATCGGGCAGGTCTATTTGCCCCTCGCCGTCCTCGTCCCCCATAGTTAAAGAGAGCGACGGTCTTGCGGCGCAAAGTGCCTCGTTTACCTGTTCGGGTGTGACCGAAAGCGCCGCGGCGATTTCGTTTACGGTCGGTTCTCTGCCCATTTTTTCGGACAGTTCGTTTTGCACCCTGACGGTTTTAAGGTAGAGTTCCTTAATGCTTCTTGACACCTTTATACTGCCGCCGTCACGAAAAAGCCGTTTTATTTCGCCCAATATTACCGGCACGGCATATGTTGAAAAGCAAAAGCCCTTACTTTGATCGAATTTCTTTGCCGCTTTGCAGAGTCCCTCGCACCCTGCGCCGAACAAATCGTCATATTCAATACCTCTGCCCGAAAACCTACGGCAAAGCGAGTGGACAAGCGGTATATTATCTTCTACGATTTTTTCCTTTTCTTTAAGCATTAACTTTGTATCTCTGACTGATTTTTTTGGTCATTACCACGGTAGTACCCTTGTCCTTTTTGGATGTTACCTTTACGGTGTCGGTAAAGTTTTGCATTACGGCAAAGCCGAGCCCTGCCCTTTCGCCGCCGACGGTTGAGAAAAGCGGCTCCATTGCCTTTTCTATATCCTCTATTCCGCAACCCCTATCTTTGACCTTTATGCGAATACGGTTGTCCTTTTCGATTTGGCAGGTTATGTAGATTTTGCCCGTACCCTCCTTATAGGCGTGGACTATGCAGTTTGTAACCGCTTCGCTTACGGCGGTTTTAATGTCGCTTAATTCCTCTATTGTCGGGTCAAGCCGCAAAGCAAACGCCGCCACGCAGGAACGGGCAAACCCCTCGTTTGCCGACATTGCAGGGAAACTTACCGAAAATGAATTACTGTTTTTCATAACTAATTTATCCTTTCTTTATCCATAGTCGCTATTTTTTCTATTCCGCCGAGTGTCATTAGTTTTCTTATATAAAAAGGCATATTGGCAAGATGTATTCCGCCGCCCGATTTTGAAAGTTTGGCATACCGCCCCATTACAAGACCTATTCCCGAACTGTCCATAAATGTAACACCCGAAAAATCAAGGACCAAAAGTTTCGGGTTGTTAAGTTCGAGTGCGGCATCGATTTTCTCCCTTATGCCCTTTGCGGAGTGATGGTCGATTTCCTCCGACAAAAGTGCCGTAAGCACTTCACCTTTATTTATTATTTCAACTGACATTTTTAAACCTCCCGTATAAAAAAAAAGAACCTCTATAAAATTATAGAGGTTCTATGTTGTATTTTTTGGCGAAACACGGTGTCAGTTAAGGAAACCTTTTGCAAGATAAAGCGAGCCGAAAATGAAAATTTCGCCGCTGGATTCCCTTGCCGCTTCAAGTGCCGCTTTGGGACTTTCGGCAACCGTGACATTACTATTATACTTTTCTGCCGCAGTTTTAAGTTCAAGGGCTGAAAGTGAACGGGAACTGTTATCCGCGTTAATGCAGATTACCCGTTTTACAAAGGGGAGTGTGTTTTTAAGCACCTTTTCATATTCTTTATCCCGCATTACACCGACAACGGCGGTTATGTTTTGATATTTTTTAAGGAAATTTGAAAGCACCTTTGCGCCGTCCTCGTTATGGGCACCGTCAAGCACCGTAAGCGGACTGTGTGACAGCACCTGAAGCCGAGCCGGCATAAAAGCCGATAAAAGACCTGCTTTTATATCTTTTTCTTCTGCTTTTAAAAGTTTTAAAGTTTCAACGGCAATTAGTGCATTTTCGATTTGGTGAGCGCCGGCAAGCGATGTTTTATAGGTTATATCTTTATATATAAATTCGTTGCCGTTTATATCGGAATTTATGATTTTAAGTTTTGTTTTGTCGGGTACGGTGGGGGTGGTATAGCGGTTTATTACCTCCATAACCTCTGTTTCCTCGTTTGGACTTACAACCGTTTTTGCCGATTTGATAATGCCGCACTTTTCGTTTGCAATTTCGGTTAAAGTGTTTCCGAGTATTTCCTTATGGTCAAAACCGATTTTGGTGATAACGGCAACACTTACATTTTTTAAAACATTTGTGGCATCAAGCCGACCGCCCAAACCCGTTTCAATTACGGCGATGTCGATTTTCTGCTCGGAGAAATATAAAAAAGCAACAGCGGTTATAAATTCAAATTTATTAAGCTCTACACCCGTATCTTTTATCCTTTCAGACAGGCGGTTCAGGTCGCTATCGGATATTTCGGTATCGCCCACCTTAATTCTTTCGTTAAATTTTACAATGTGAGGAGAAATAAAGGTGCCTACCCTTTTGCCGGAACTTTTAAGCGCACCGCTTACCATTGCCGAGACCGACCCCTTACCGTTTGTTCCTGCAATATGCACACTTTTAAAACTGTCCTGCGGATTACCGAGCAGGCAGAGCACTTCTGTTATTCTTTCAAGTGAACTTTTAAGCGTAAATTTGCCGAGCGAATTTATATAATCGACACCGATAAATTTTTCCATATTGTTACCTTTCTTTACCTGTATTATATAAAGTTTATCTTCACACAATAACTTCGGGCAGAGTTTTGCCCGGCAACACCAAACCGAAACTTTTGAAATTTCAAAAATTTACGGAGGTCTTGCAAAAGTACCGGTATGACCGGTACCGAATTGCCCTGATGCAAAACTGCGTCAGGGCAAAAGGTAAATACTACATATTTTTAAGTTGTTCGATATTTTTGTTTATGGCATCTATTTTTTCAAGCACCTTAGAGAGTTGCTCACGCTGTTTTGCAACCAATGCTTCGGGTGCTTTTTCGACAAAGTTCTTGTTGTTTAATTTGCTTTCAAAGAACTGTTTATCGGCAGATGCTTTTTCTAAATCTTTATTCAGCCGCTCGATTTCCTTTTCCTTATCGACAAGCGAAGCCATGGGGATATAAACGGTGGCACTGTCGGTGACAACCCTTACCGTGCCTTCACTTTCAAAATTGCTGCCGATTTCCACCGTTTCGGCAAAGGCAAGACGGCTGATGTAACTTTCGCCTGCACGGAATACATCCTTATAATCGGTGATAATCTGAACGGGCGCTTTTTTGGAGGGCGGAACATTCATTTCCGCACGGCGGTTTCTTATCGCCTTGATTACATCCATAATCTTTTTAAAGTCTTCCGCTTCGGTGGCAAATTCAAATTCCTTTTTATATTTCGGGAATTCGGTGGTCATTAAAACATCACCCGTATGGGGAAGTGACTGCCAGATTTCTTCGGTGATAAACGGCATAAAGGGATGTAAAAGTGCCAAAGTATTTGTGAAAACATAGGTAAGAACACTTCTTGCCGTGTCTTTTGCCGCTTTGTCTTGACCGTTTAGGCGTGCTTTGCATATTTCAATGTACC
>JAZLFY010000325.1:0-4223 GCA_045616025.1 Acutalibacteraceae bacterium
TACATCTCTCATATTAAACCCCCGAATATGATGAAAATCCGCCGTCAATCGGAACTGTAATTCCGGTAACAAAGCCCGATTTAGTTTCGTCTAACAACCAGTCAACAGTACCAAGCAATTCTTCTGCTTCGCCGAATCTGCCCATAGGTGTCGAACGCAAAATCTTTTCAGTTCTCTCTGTTGGTGTACCGTCGGCATTAAAAAGTAAAGATTTGTTTTGGTTAGTTACAAAAAAGCCGGGTGCTATTGCATTAACCCTTATTCCCTCTTTTGCAAAGTGAACGGCAAGCCATGCGGTAAAATTGCTGACCGCCGCTTTTGCCGCAGAATAAGCAGGGATTTTGGTAAGCGGTCTAATTGCATTCATCGAAGAAATATTTAGCACCGAACAACCGCTTTTACCGAGCATATCGGCAATAAATACCTGCGATGGAAGCAAAACTGCCTTTAAGTTAAGGTCAAAGACAAAATTAAATCCCGCTTCTTCAATATTAAAGAAAGTAAGGTCTTCTTTTGCTTCCTCATCACCTTTTTGGTATTCTTCGTTTTTTGTGGTACAACGGGGATTGTTACCGCCTGCACCGTTAATAAGGATATCGCACTTTCCGAAATCTATAATAATTTCATCGTGCACTCTTTTTATATCGTCTTTTGAAAGGCAGTTGCATTTATAACCCTTTGCATTACCGCCGCTTTCTTTAATTTCTTTTTCAACATCTAAAACTGCGTCTTCGTTTATATCAAGCAAAGCGATGTTATATCCGTTCTTTGCAAGATGTTTTGCAAAAGAGGAACATAAAACTCCGCCTGCGCCCGTAATTACAACCGTTTTATTCATAAATAACTATCCTTTCATCTTTTCTATTGCTTCAAAAAGACCTGCAATATAGGTAGCGCCTAATGCACGGTCAAAAAGTCCGTAACCGTATCTTCCTTTTTCTCCCCAAATCATTCTGCCGTGGTCGGGGCGGACGTATCCGTCAAAGCCCTTATCTACAAGTGCTTTTGCAATACCGAACATATCAATCGAGCCGCAGGAGGTCGGATGACCTACCTCCACAAAGCATCTATAACCCGTATGTAAAACATTTCTTAAATGGAGAAAATGAATACGGTCGGCAAATTCACTTGCCATACCGACTAAATCGTTATCAGCAGAAGCACCGAGCGAGCCGGTACAAAATGTTAAGCCGTTATTCTTTTCGGGTACAATATTTAAAAATCTTCTGATGTTTTGGGCATTTGTAATAATTCTCGGCAGTCCGAACATACCCCATGGCGGATCGTCCGGATGAATAGCCATATTGACACCGTTTTCCTTTGCAACGGGGATAACTGCCTTTAAAAAGGTTTCAAGATTTTTCCAAAGTTCTTCTTCCCCAACATTTGAATACTGATTAAGTAAATCGTTAAGCTCTTCACTTTCATAACTTGCATCCCAACCCGGCAAAGATAAATCGCCCTTTGAAGGGTCCATTTTAAGAACGGTATTATGGTCATAAGCAAGTGCGTTTGCACCGTCCTTTTCGGGATGTTCAAGTTCGCTTCTGAGCCAATCGAAAACCGGCATAAAGTTATAGCAAATACATTTTACTCCGCTTTTTGAAAGACGGATAATATTTTCACAGTAATTATCTGTATATTCTTTGGCTTTACCGGTTCCGAGTTTAATATCTTCGGGAACGGGTACACTCTCAACCACTTCAAAAGCAAGACCGTTTTGGTTTGCGGCATTCTTTACTTTTTCAATACTTTCGTAAGACCAAACACCGCCCGGTTTAACATCATAAACCGCCGAAACAATACCTGACATTGTGGGTATTTGTCTAATCTTTTCAAGTGTAATCGGGTCATCTTCGCCGTACCATCTGAAAGTAAGTTTCATTTTATCACCTTAATATTTCGTTAATGTTTTTATAGCAAATTTTTTCGCAAAGTTTAAAAGCACTTTCTTTCGGATATTCCGATTTTTCGCACTTTTCACCGATAAAGGAACATAAAATTCGTCTGAAATAATCATGACGGGTGTAAGAAAGAAAACTGCGTGAGTCGGTAAGCATACCGTAAAAATTACCAAGCGAAAAGTTTTCTGCGATGGTGTTTAACTGTTCGTATATTCCGCGTTTGTTATCGCAAAACCACCACGCCGCACCGAGTTTAACATTTCTAAACGAGCCGGCAACACTTGCAAGTTTTGAGCAAGCGGCGGAATTGAGTGTATAAATGATTGTTTCGGGCAAGCCGCATTTTGAGTTTACTGCATCTAAAACATTTATCAAATCGTCTGTATTGGTTATATCCCCAATACAGTCGCCGCCGCAGTCGGCACCAACATTTTCAAATAAAATACTGTTTGCGTTTCTTTTAACATTAAGATGCATTTGCATTATAAGATTTCTGTTTTTGTATTCTTCACCTAAAAACAGATAAAGGTTGCCAAGCAAACCAAGATAATCGTCTTGACTGATTTCTTTTTGCTTTAAAACATTTTTAAAGACCTTTTCCGCCGTTTCGTCATCATAAACACAGTTCGGAAAATACTGAATACCGACATCGGTAAAGACACAGCCGTTTTGCGTAAAGAAATCAAGACGGGTTTGGACGGCTTGTTTTAATGATTGAAGGTCGGATATTTGAACATCTGAAACAGAAGACAGTTTATTCAAATATACGGGATAATCGCTTCTTCCCATAAGCAAAAGATTATCTGTTCTGAAAGACGGTAAAACCTTAAAGTTAACCGAATTATCTTTTCTTATAAGTTCGTGAAATTCAAGTGAGTCGGTAATATCGTCGGTTGTGCAAATAGTCTGAACCTTAAATTTTTCAATAATCTTTCTCGGCGAAAGATTATTCTTTTTTATGTAATCGTTTGCCTTTTCCCAAATTTCTTCGGCATTTGAGGAATTTAAAAATGTGTCAATATCAAAAACCGCTTTGAGTTCCATATTCGACCAATGATAGAGCGGATTTTCTATTGCATATTCAAGTGAATTAGCATATTTAACAAATTTATCGTGCCACGAAACATTACCGGTAATATATTCTTCTTCGATACCTGCGCTTCGCATTAAACGCCATTTATAGTGGTCGCCCGAAAGCCAGAGTTCACCTATATTATCAAAAGGTTTATCCTCATAAATCTCTTTAGGCGATAAATGACAGTGATAATCAATTATCGGCAAATCTTTAACCTGTTTATAAAGTTTTTTTGCAAATTTATTTTCAAGCAAAAAATTATCCATACAAACACCTCGTATATATTATATAATAAATATTCAATATGTAAATTGCAATTTTTATCAATTTTTGTGTAATTTTCAATGTTTTATATTGCAAATCTTATCAAATGCGGTTATAATACACTAAAAAGGGGGTTAAAAAATGAATCACTTTTTTTCTTACCGTGACGAAGATTTACACTATCACCACACATTTACAAGCAAACCGAAAAAATCGGATTTCTTTATGCACACCCATGATGTTTGTGAACTTTATGTTTTCTTTGAAGGCAAAGGCACCTTTAATGTTGAGGGTAGTGAATATCCGCTTAAATACGGTGATATTCTTATTATGCGTGAATATGAATCGCATTATATTGACATTGATACGGAATGTCAGTACAGACGGCTTGCAATGAACTTTCCGAAAAAGTTTTTTGAAAACATTTCCCCTGATAACTCATTACTCTCGCCCTTTTATGAGCGAGAAGCCGGAAAGACAAATATTTATCACAAAAACGAATTTGAGCCCGAAATATATAATCTGCTTATTAAAAATATGCTTAACGACGCCGATGACAAAAGATTAAATCTTGTTTGCAACCTAATTCCTCTGCTATACGAAATCAACAAAATTTTTCACTCACGGAAAAACGTTAACGAAATAAGCACCGTAACCCACCAAATAATAAATTATATTAACTTAAATCTTACAACCGATTTAAGAATTGAAAACATTTCCGATAAATTCTTTTTAAGCAAAGCGCAGTTATGCCGTACTTTTAAAAAATCGACCGGCTCAACCATACAGAATTATATATCGGTAAAACGGCTTTCAAATGCAAAACAGTTATTAAACGAAGGAATTACCCCTACCGATGTTTATCTGCTTTGCGGATATAACGATTACTCTTCATTTTACAGAGCATTTACAAAATATTACGGGAAAAAGCCGAAAGAAGAATACATTAAAGTTAAATAAAAATGTCAGGCGTACAATAC
>JAZLFY010000326.1:0-2153 GCA_045616025.1 Acutalibacteraceae bacterium
GCATTTCTGCTTATTATTTCCTTTGTCTCAGGAAACAGCGGACAATGCAGGGATATTATGTCTGATTTCTTTAATATTTCGTCCAATGATACATAATTTAAGTCGCTGTTTTTAATCTTATCGAAAGCAAGCACCTGCATACCGAAGCCCATACAAATATCGGCAAACACCTTTCCTATTCTGCCCGTGCCGATAATACCCACCGTTTTGCCGTGCAAATCAAACCCCGTAAGACCGTTTAAACTGAAATTAAAATCTCTTGTCCTTATATATGCTTTATGGGTGCGGCGGACTATTGTTAAAAGCATAGCGGCAGCGTGTTCGGCAACGGCATAAGGTGAATAAGCCGGAACGCGCAAAAAGGCGACCTTACCCTTACCGTATTTTACATCAACATTATTATAACCGGCACAGCGAAGTGCGACAATTTTTACATCCAGTTCACAAAGGCGGTCAATAACCTGCTTATCGCAGGTGTCGTTAACAAAAATACAAACCCCGTCACAGCCGCGGGCAAGTGTTACGGTGTCCGGTCTTAATTTTGTTTCAAAATATTTAAATTCTATCCCGTGTTTTTTGCCATAATAATCAAAGCCCTGTTTATCGTACGGCTTTGTGTCAAAAAAAGCAAATTTCATTACATCACCCGAAAAGTAAAAATGGGCGGAACTTTCGTTCCGCCCATTTAGTTTATGCAGTAAATTTTACAGCATACCCTCTATTTGATTTTTGTTTTGGTAACCCACCCGTTTTGCGGTTATCTGCCCGTCCTTAACGACAAAAAGCGCAGGTATGCTGTCAACCGAAAAGGTTTCGGCAAGTTCGGGCTCTAAATCAACATTGACCTTGCCGACCTTTATTTCGTCGTGACTTTCGGCAATTTCCGAAATAACGGGAGATAAAAGCATACACGGTCCGCACCACTCTGCCCAAAAATCGAGAAGTACCGGACAGTTTGATTTTAAAACCTCGCTTACAAAGTTTTCTTTTGTGATTTCAATTTCGTTCATAGTAATCAGTCCTTTGATTTATAGTATAAAAGGCAATGACAAAAGCCCTCAAAATTCGGGTCGGCTATCTGTTCTCTGAACTCTTTGCACATACATTTATTATCTTCTGTGCGCTCGCGTCTGCAAGGACAGTATCCGCCCGTCCTTTTAAGCCCTTCTTTTACTACCTTAACGATTTTTTCGTCGGGGTTTAAAGTAACCATTATATCACCTTATAAATTCTCCGCCGATAATAACATCGGAAATCTCAAAATTTTTATCAAGTACCAGCAAATCGGCATCATAGCCCTTTTCAATTTTGCCCTTATTGACACTAAGAAGTTTTGCCGGTGTTTCGGTTGCCATTTTTACGGCATCTTTTTTCGGAATCCCGAAAGAAATCGCACATTTAAGACAGTCAAAAAGTGTGCTTACACTTCCTGCAATTGTGCCGTCATTTAAAAGCGCCTTATTATCTTTAAGGGTAACTTCAAGTCCGCCGCAGTTATACACTCCGTCACTTGCCTTTGCAGGACGGATACTGTCGCTTATAAGGACTAATCTGTCGGCACCGAACATTTTATATGTGGCATAAACCACATTGGGCGAAACATGAAAACCGTCACTTATAATTTGTGCGAAAATTCCGCTTTTAACCGCCTCACCTATCGGTCCGCAGTTACGGTGCAGAAACGGCGGCATTGCATTATATATATGTGTAAGACATTTTGCCCCTGCCTCTATCGCCTTTTTTGCCGTATCGGAGTCACAGGCGGTATGACCTATTGAAATTACGGTATCTTTTGACACCTTACCGATAAAGTCAATTGCATTCTCGGTTTCGGGCGCCACCGTCATCATTTTAACATTTTTAAACTGTTTAAAATGATTAATGTCGGCTTTAAGAATATTTTTTTCGTCCTGCGCGCCTTTCTTTTCGGCACTTATATACGGTCCCTCAAAATGAAAGCCCAAAATATTTGCGCCGTAAAAGTCGGTTTTTGCATTTGACACGCGCAAAAGATCGGCGGTGGGCATTGTCATAAGTGTCGGCAAAAAGGATGTTGTGCCGAAACGGGCATAGCAAAGACACATTTTTTCAAAATCGGCATCCATTGTGTCCACTCCGCAAATTCCGTGGGTGTGAACATCAATAAGACCGGG
>JAZLFY010000327.1:0-4858 GCA_045616025.1 Acutalibacteraceae bacterium
CTTACTTGGACACCGTTTACCGACAAGGCAACTCTTGTTAAGGGCGGTAACTTTTATTTGACCAAGAATACCGAATGCCCTGACCAGTGGACCATGCCGGCAGGATCGAATGTTGATGTCCATTTTGACCTTAACGGTTACACTTATCAGCGTACCGGTAACAGCGGCTTAGCCGGTCGTATTTGGTCGGGTACCGGTTGTACGGTTGATAAGAACCGTTTCACGGTAACCGATACCTCCGCAGGCAAAACCGGTCATATGTATGGCGGTTATAAGTCCGCTCCTCGCGGCGATGCCGGCGGCTTGTTCTGGGCAGGTGCCGGTAAACTTGATATGGCTTTCTACAGAATGAATGCTAAAGGTCGGTTATCCAACGGCACCTTGGCAGGCGGCGCAAAAGGCGGTTTCCTTTATACCAACACGGTAGGCAATTCGGTTGCGTTCTTTGACTGCGACATTAAAGAATGTTCGTCAAATCAGTCAGGTGCAACCGGTTCTGCACAAGGCGGTTGTTTGTATTTATGCGACTGTAATGTTTATGCTGAAAATTCGTCCTTTGAAGGTACCGAACTTCAGGCACCCGAAAATGCGAGCAACGCTAACCAAGGCGGTACGGTTTATCTCTATACACGTCAAGACAAATCTTATAACTACACCTTTAACAATTGCCATTTTTATGGCGGTAAAGTAAGAACCAGCGGCGGTTGCATCAGCGTTCAGAAAGAAAAAGCTGCAGATAGCACCCATACTGAAGGTAAAACCTATGCTACATTTAACGACTGCATTATTGAAAACGGTGAAGCCGGCACACAGGGCGGTAACATCTATAATAACGGCAATCTTAAAATCAACGGCGGTATTATCAGAAACGGTAAAACTCCGACAAACAACGGTTCAAACATTTACTGCGGCGCAAGCACAACCGTAACCGACACCCAGATTTTGGGCGGTGAAGCAGGCGATGCCTACAACACTTCCGTTCAGAACAACTGGGGACTTACCCTTCAGGGTAACACCTATATCGAAGGTACATTGACTCGCGGTGTTAACAACACAACCGCAAAAATAACCGATAACTGCAAGATTGATAAACTTGTTATGATGCCCGGTAGTTCAAAACTTTCGCAGGTTGACCTTACCGGCTTTAACGACCAGGAAGACGGCGACGGTTATATTAATGTATTGGTTAAAACCGACGATTCTGCTTACGGCGCACTCGACAGAAATATCTTTACAGGTATGACCCGTCGTATGAGCCCGAGCATTAAAGTACTTAACGACGAAGAGGGTAAAGTTTATCAAATAACAACCTCTGCGCTTAAAAGTGCAACCGGTAAAATTGAGCCGGCAGAACACTATCACTGCATCTGCGGTGACACTGCTTGCACAAATCCGGCACACGAAAAGTTAGTTTTCTATCCTTGCACTAACTCAATGAGAACTGCCACTAAAGCTAACGGCGGTTGGGCTAATCAACTTCCGAAATTCGGCGCATGGTATCTTGTTGATGTTACTACAATGTCTTCACAGACAACCTTAAACCATACCACTGCTTATATCTGCTTTAACGGTAAGGATGTTAATGTAAGCGGTACCCGTGCATTCCAGTTTGGTCTTAACGGTGAACCTGACTGGTATTGCGAAATGAACCTTTGCGACTGTGTGGGTACAGGCGGTATACATAAAGAAATCAGCGAAGGTAACATTGTATTTGCTCAGGGCTATTACGGTTCAGATAGAACCGCACAGTATTGGGGCATGAGCAGTTACAGCATGAATATCTACAGCGGTACTTATGACTTTAGTAAGAGCCAAGCAAAGAACACCCCGGACATTTCCTTCGGCGGCGGTGCCGAAACCGTAGAATTTAATATGTACGGCGGTACGCTGAAATGCTGCAACACCAATAATGCAACAGGTACAGCAGGTCAAATTTCGATTAACGGTACATTTAATATGTACGGCGGTACAATCGAACTTGGTACCAGCAAATATACCGGTAAGAGCGATGCTATCGGCGGCGGGATATTGGTTAGAAAAGAAATGAATATGTACGGCGGCGTTATTAAAGGCGGGACACTTGATACCACAGAAAACACCCGTACTACTACAAACTTAAAAGACCAGGGCGGTAGTATAGCCCTTACTAACTCCGATGCTACATTTAATATGACCGGCGGTACAATTGAAGGCGGTAAAATCGTTTCCGGTAAAAAAGCCGGCAATGTAATGGGCGGTAATATCTTTGCTGTTTCCGGTACAACCTTAAATATCTCCGGCGGCGAAATTACCGGGGGACAGATTACATTTGACGGTGTTGATGCTACCTCTACAAGTAAGTATTCTTACGGCGGTAATATTGCAAGCTACGGCGCACTTAACATTTCAGGTACTGCTCGCGTTTCAGACGGCGAAATTATCAACGGTACAGGCCGTGCCGATGCATTCGGCGGCAACATTGCTCAGATGTCAGGCACATTTAACATGACCGGCGGTGAAGTTACCGGCGGTGAAGTTGATGTTATCAAAAAAACTGACGGCACACTTGCTTTCGGTTCCTTTGGCGGTAATATATTCCTTTACAATTCAGGAGCAAATCACCAAATCACCGGCGGTGAAGTTTCCGGCGGTTACGCTAATAACGGCGGTAACATTCAAACCGGTTGGGGCGGTGCCGTTCAACTTACCGTTGCAGGCGATGCATTAATCACAAACGGTGAATCTGCATCAAACGGCGGTAACATCTGCACCTGGGGTAACTCTTTACTCACTGTCGGCGGCAATGCCGTAATCACAGACGGTAAAGCCAAGAATGGCAACGGCGGTAACATTTTTGTTCACTCCGATATAAGCGGTGATAGCGGAAGAGCATCCACACTTACCATGACCGGCGGTACAGTTCAAAACGGTACTGCTACCAAGGTAACTTCGGGCGGCAGCGGTTCAAATGTTTTCGTATCCCTAAAAAGAGTCGGTACAGCATTAACCAAGTCACCTGTATTTAATATGTCCGGCGGTAAAATCGACGGTGGTACAGGCAGCGGTCTTGTATATGTTCAGGGCGACTTTACCATGACCGGCGGCGAAATTTTGGGCGACGGCTCAACTTCAAGTGTTGTTGCAGGCGACAATAATGCCAACATCTTAATTAGTGGCGGTACACTTGTTAAAGCAGGCAACAACCAAAACAATACCTTTAAGATTACCGGCGAATCGGAAGTATCCTCTTATGCAGGCTCTTTCTCTAAACCGATTAATCTTGAAGGACTTACCTCTACTACCGAAGCAACAGTAAGTTGTACTTCCCCGAGTGTTGGTAAACAGCTCTTTACCAATCTTCCGAATAACTATGCAACATTCATTTCTTTAGACAGTACTCTTGCTGAAACCTATGATTTGGCAAGCGACGGTAAACTTGTTCTTAAAACCAATACACAGTGTGTATGCGGCGGCGCAGCAGAAGGCGTTACCGGTCACACCTGCGATAATACAACCGTGTTTACAATCTGGACCAAGACTAACGAACTCCCGACAAGCGGCAGTTATTATCTTGCAAAGGATGTAACCGTTTCTGCAAAGACCACTCTTACCGGCAACCTTAACCTTGACCTTAACGGTCATAAGATTGAAAAATCTGCGGCAGTTGCTGTCTTTGAAGTACCGGAAAATATGACATTTAACCTTACCGATTCTGTCGGCGGCGGTAAAATTGACGGTAAAGAACTCGAGGTAACCACTGACGGCGGTAACATTGTTGTAGGCGGTACACTTAACCTTTACGGCGGCGAAATTACCGGCGGTAAAACCACCGAAAAGGGCGGCAACATTTATGTGTTGCAGGATGCCTTTATGAATATGTACGGCGGTAAAGTAACCGGCGGTACCGCAAGTAAGGGCGGAAATATTGCTCTTAACTATAACAGAACCTATAAAACATACGGTATCCTTACTGTTAATGCAGGCGAAATTTCCGGCGGTACGGCAACCGACCGAGGTGACAGCGTATTTGCTTACGATACTGCAGTTGTTAATGTTAATGGCGGTAATGTAAATAAGATATATCTGTCTTACAGATATGATAGAACCGATGTGGCAGAAGACGGCGCAACCGCAAACATTACCGGCGGCGAAGTTGACGAAATTTATGCGTTCAACGGTCATACTACCGTTAATATAACCGGCGGCACCGTAACAACCATTAAACTTGTAAGTATTGATACTTCTTCCGGTTCACCCCAATTGATTGTTGACGAAGTAAGTCAGGAAGATAAGGGAAATTATGATAAAGCACAGGAAATCTTCAAGAATTACAAAGATGAAGATACCGGACATTTTGATTATGAAATCTATGAAAATGATTCAACCATCTTAAACACCGAAACATTCTCCGCTATGGACAAAGAAATCGGTGAAGATGATGCGGTAAGAGAGCAGATGGCTAAAATCGTTGAAGATTTCATCGGAGAAGACAAATTTGATACCGCAGTCGAAGATGCAAAAGAATACATGAAAGCACTTGCTGTTCATGCTGTTGCTTCATCTGAAACGGGTCTTACAGATTCTAAGGGTAGAGATTGCACCAAGTTTATTGTTTATTCAACAGTAGATGCGGCAGGTCTTACAAAAGACGGCAAAAACGGTTATAAAAAAGTACAAATTGACTTCTACCTTTCTTCTAACACTGACAACACAAAGACTTATTCAACTGCAAATGTCTACACTTCACTTGTTGATGTTGACGGTAAATCTCTTGTAAGTAATGCGGACCTTGATAATATTTCCGAAAAATCTGATTATCTGTTCTTCTTTACAATTATACTTCCGACAGATGCGCTTTGCGCATTTAACGACGGTGCAG
>JAZLFY010000328.1:0-3951 GCA_045616025.1 Acutalibacteraceae bacterium
CATGCCTTCGTCAACGAGGTCACAAGCAATCTTAAGAGCAGCCTGAGCTGTTCTCTTACCGTTACGTGTCTGTAGCATGTAAAGCTTGCCATGTTCTACAGTAAATTCCATATCCTGCATATCTCTGTAGTGATCTTCAAGAGTCTTGCAAACCTGGTTGAACTGAGCGAAAGCTTCAGGGAACTTGAATTCCATTTCTGAAATGTGCATAGGTGTACGAACACCGGCTACTACGTCTTCGCCCTGTGCGTTGGTAAGGAATTCGCCCATAAGACCTTTTTCGCCGGTTGCGGGGTTACGGGTAAATGCAACACCTGTACCGCAATCGTCACCCATATTACCGAATGCCATCATCTGTACGTTAACGGCAGTACCCCAAGAATAGGGAATATCGTGATCCATACGGTAAATGTTTGCACGGGGGTTGTCCCAAGAACGGAAAACTGCTTTGATTGCTTCAAAGAGTTGTTCTTTCGGGTCGGTCGGAAATTCTTTGCCGAGTTGGTTTTTGTATTCTGCCTTGAACTGATTTGCAAGTTCTTTAAGGTCTTCTGCGGTAAGTTCAACGTCAAACTGAACACCTTTCTTTGCCTTCATATCGTCGATAAGTTTTTCAAAATATTTCTTGCCGACTTCCATAACAACGTCGGAGAACATTTGAATAAAACGACGGTAGCAGTCCCAAGCCCAACGGGGGTTGTTTGACTGTTCGGCGATAACGTTAACAACGTCTTCATTTAAACCGAGGTTAAGAATTGTATCCATCATACCGGGCATTGATGCACGAGCGCCGGAACGAACGGAAACAAGAAGCGGATTTTTCTTATCACCGAATTTTTTGCCGGTGATTTCTTCCATCTTAACGATATTAGCCATAATTTCTGCCTGAATATCGTCATTGATTTTTCTTCCGTCTTCATAATACTGTGTGCATGCTTCTGTGGAAATGGTGAAGCCCTGCGGAACGGGAAGACCGATTTTGGTCATTTCGGCAAGGTTAGCGCCTTTACCGCCCAAAAGTTCACGCATGCTTGCATCGCCTTCGCTGAAAAGGTAAACATACTTGTGACTCATTATTGAATCAACCTCCATAATATATTTTAGGACAAAGTCCTTAATTAATAAAATTATTATTAATTATTGTTAATATTTTATCATAATATTTTAAAAAAATAAAGCATTTTTTTCATTTTTTGAAAAAATATGTCATATATAACAAAAAAAGACAGTTTAAACTGTCTTTTAATATTAAAAATATCTTTTAACTGCCTTTAAAATTCGTAAAACGATGGGAGAAAGGATAACATTTATTGCAAGTTCAATAATAAAATTAATACCCGTAAGACCTACAAGAAGATATGTTACAATATCCGTTCCGCCTGCCCACTCATAAAGAATACCCTTAAAGAATAAAAACATCATTATAATAAACGAGCCGGTATTAACTATCGGGGCAATAATTGCGGTTATAATAACCGACAAAAAAAGATTTTTGCGTTTTAAAGCAGTTCCGACAAACCCTGCAACAAGCGAGCAGAGAATTGCTTTAACCATACACAACAAAGCGGTGAGAAAAGGTGAGGCATTAAATAAAATATTACCTCCGGCATCGGTACCGGTGATACAACCTATAAGTGTTACAATGCCGAATGCGGCACCTAAAAATACACTGTATTTTGGCCCGTACATAACCGAAACCAAAATAATGGGAACAAGGGTAAGTGTTAAACTGAATGTTCCTATTTTTACAAAATAACTGATGATTTGCAAAACAACCGTTATAGCAACAAAAACACCGATAACGGCAGTCATTTTTGACCTTGTTTTATAATTTTCCGACATAAATTAAACCTCCGATACTGTCCGAAAAAATCGGTACAATTCATAAATTTAAAAATTACTTATTCAATTCGTAAATATATTTAAGTCCTTCAAGCAAAAGATTATCGTTAAAAATAATCTCGTTACGGCAAAGATTTGAAATTGTTTTGGAAAATCCGCCGGTTGCGACAATGGTAGGCACTTCGCCGATTTCGTTTGAAATGCGGTCGATAATTCCGTCAATCATTGCCGCCGTTCCGTGAATAAGTCCCGAGCGCATACTGTCAACCGTATTTTTGCCGATTATTTTATCTGTTGGTTTTAAATCGATAGACGGCAACTGTGAGGTGTTCTTTGTGAGCGAATCAAGAGTCAGTCTTATTCCTGCACAAATTATTGTTCCGATAAATTCCGATTTATCATTTACAACACTGATTGTTGTTGCAGTACCCATATCAATTATAGCGCAGGGGAGATTATATTCATTTATTGCACCGACTGCCCCTGCAACAATATCTGCACCAAGTTGAGCGGGATTATCAATTTTAATGTTAAGTCCTGTTTTAACACCCGGCCCGATTTCAATCGGAACAATATGGCAGAGAATTGAAATTGCCTGACTGATTGAAGAAGAAACATACGGAACAACTGAAGAAATTATTGCATCCTCAATTTCGTGATAATCAATTTCGTGTAAAATCAGTATGTTTTTAATTATTACGGCATATTCGTCGGCAGTACATCCTTTTTTTGTCTCAATTCTTGCAGTAAAAGATAAAACGTCTTTATCGTATGTGCCGAGTGTGATGTTTGTATTACCTATATCAATAGCAAGTAACATTATTCTATCTCCGAAAGATGTATTTTAACGTTGTCTTTTATAAGTTCTTTTTGTAGTTTTGCAACGTCAAGTTTAAAGAAATCTTCTGAAATTGCGGCGGCTGTTCCTGCTGCCTGACCTGAAACCGCACACACCGGAATTACACGGGTTAAATCCCATAATTTATCGGTTGAGGATATACATCTGCCGGCAGCAATAAGATTTGAAATATTGTTGCCGATAAGACATCTGTAAGGCAATTCATAAACAGTTCCGCGGCGTTTGTGCCAGTTGACAAACATACCGATACTGTCGGGGTAACTTGTATCGTTTTCTTCAATATCCTGAAGATATTTTCCGTCAATTCGTCTTGTCATACGAAGTTGAGGAATTGTTGAAATTGAAGCCATACAATGTTTGCTGTTAACATTTCCGTCTTTAAGAAAATCTCTTAGTGAATTATCGTGTGAATTGATCGTAAAATCAGTAATGTCATTTGCAGAATATGATATTGTCTTTTTTGATTTTTTGGCTTCGTCATCTAATAATTTGTCGTCAGAAAAACCAAGTTGAATTAGTTCAAATTCGTCATTAAAGTATTTGTAATACCAACCTGCCATAATATTGCCGAGTTTGTATTCTTCTGTTTTCTCGCCCGAAAGGTGAGTGAGGACTGCATCACCCGTTGCATCAACAAATGTTTTTCCCGAAAAGGCGGTTTTGCCGTCACGGTTTTCGGTAATTATATGTGTTATTCTGTTGTTTTCGACAACCGTATCGGTAACCTGTGTTCCGTAAAGGATTTTAACACCCTCTTTTATAAGCAACTTTTCGCAGTCAATAGCATAAACATTAGGGTCATAATAAACTTTTAAGCGATGTTTCATATCGGGAAGAGGTTCATTGTAAACTTCTGTTGTTTCTTCACCGTCTTGATTGGCATAAAACAAATAACCATGCTTTGCGGATAATTTTAAGAGTTCTTCTGCAATACCGAAACTTACTTGGTGACCGTATCCGTCGCTTATTTGAAGATAAATGGCAATAAGTCCTGCAGTTGCAAGACCGCCCAACATAAATTCACGCTCAATAAGTAATGTTTTTGCGCCATGACGGGCGGCGGCAAGCGCAGCGGATATTCCGGCAATACCGCCTCCGCAAACAACAGTATCGTATGAGCTATCAATATTAATTTTTGAATTAACGGATATTGTTTGCATAAAATCACCTTTATTTTAATTTATAAAATTATACATCAATTTATTTATAATTTCAAGAAAAATATTGACAAGCATATTTTTTAATGATAT
>JAZLFY010000329.1:0-13727 GCA_045616025.1 Acutalibacteraceae bacterium
AATACGTGCCTACGGCGTAATATATTTTCCTATTTGCCTCCGCAAGCCCAAAAGGGAGGGGGACCGCTTGCGGTGGTGGGATATTATATATTCTGCCATGCCAATAAATTGACCAATTATGTCACAGTGTATAATTTATCATATCCCCCAGTCTCCTAACGGCGACAGCCCCCTTTAGGCAAAGGGGCCGTTAGATTGTGCTATCAATCTATATTGATATATCGTAGGGCGGCTGCTTGCTGCCGACGTTTTTGAAAAACGAAAACTGAAAACTAAAAACCGCCCTTGGGCGGCTTTTGTTTTTATAATTCTATTTTACCGTTTTTTTTCTCAAATTCTGCAACTTTCTTTTTCAAATATTGTTCTATTTCTTTATTTGCAGAACGACCTTCAGATCCTGCAATGTAACGAAATTTTTTGAATAAGACACGGTCTACCCTTAAAGTATATCTTAAAAGTTTATCTTCCATAATGCACCTCAACAAATTTAACATTATTATGACTCAATTATAGCGAAATATTTGCGTCAAAAACAAAACGGTGGTATAATGACTCAAATATGACGCATAATTTTTGATGTGAAAATATGGAAAAGTTGGTTTGTTTTATCGGACATAGGAAAATTAACGACACACCGAAACTGCGTGAACGAATAAAAGATATTTTAATTGATTTAATTAAAAGCGGTGCGGTTAATTTTATTTTCGGTGACCGTTCGGAATTTAACGGTTTATGTTATGAATTGGTGACGAATTTAAAAAGAGAATACTCCTACATAAAGCGAATACACTTTCGCAAAAATTATGAAAATGCCGACGGTTATACTATGCAGTTTTTGATTTCGGGTTTTGAAGAAAGCATTTGCCCAAAAGGTGTGGCAAATGCCGGTAAGGCATCTTATATCAAACGAAACAGGGCAATGATTGAAGAAAGTGATATATGTATTTTTTATTATGATGAAAATTATCGCTTAAAATTTCAAAAAAGAGGTACTGCTCTTGCCTATATTTTTGCCGAAAGCAAAAACAAAAGAATAATTAACTGTTTTTTATAAGGGAAGAAAGTATTGCGATATACCGCCCTTGGCGGTATATCGCAAAAACGCACCGTTTTACGGTGCGTTTTTATTATCAGGTGTTTTTTAATGTAGTGGGTAATCTTCCGGCTCAAAAAGGTGGTGCAAAAGATAAATTGCATCATCACTTGTTAGAGAACCGTCACCGTTAAAGTCAACCGGTTGGTTTACGGGATATTCTTCCGGCTCAAAGATATGGTGCAAAAGATAAATTGCATCGTCACTTGTTATTTCCTCTTTGCCGTCAATGTCGCCTACAATATATTTTTTGTAATCACATATTAAACATATACCTTTATCGTTAAATGTATGTTCTTCTTTTTCTGTTTTAATTCCGCAAACAGAACATTCACGCCAATGATATGCATCGTCTGTCAAATACTCTGTTTTATATTGATGTGTTATCTGTCTTGTATACTCACAAATGTTACAAGTTGTATCGCATTCATTATCATATATATGATTTGATACATCTGTCTTTTCATGACAAATGGAGCATTCATGCCAATGGTTTATACCATCAAATGTCCATACTGTTTTGCTGTTTTCATGAACAGTTTCACGAATTGCCCCACATATATTACATACCGAATCACATATATTATCATATTCGTGTTTTTTTATGTCCGTTTTAAATCCACATACCTCACATTCATACCAATGATACATTTCATCACTCGACCAAACTTTTTTATATGAATGGGGATTTACTGTTCTAACCGTTCCACAAATATTACAATCAATGTCACAATTATTATCATATTGATGAACGACCGTTCTTACATATTCACAAACATTACAAGTAGCATCACAATTATTATCATATTCATGATAGGCCGTTTCTTTTCTGTTTCCACATACTTCACATTCATACCAATGAGTCGAATTGTTTTTTGACCAAAAATCATTGTAACTATGAGTAACGCTTCTTTTTTCACCGCAGACATTACAAGTATCGTCACATTCATAAGAATATACATGCGGTATTTTAGCCGTATATGATGTTGTATATGAATAATTGCAATTAATACAAGTATATTTAGTATATCCTTGCGATTTACATGAAGGTGATATTACTTGAGATGTATATGAATGTCCGATAGAATTACATATTGGGGAATTATAATGAATTACAACATTATTGTTAATATATAGTGTTCCTTCGCAAACCGTTTCAAATTGGGCTTTTGTTCCATCATAATATATATCAGTCAAACTACTGCAATACTCAAAAGCATCTCTTTTGATACTCATAACATTTTTCCCTATTACAACTTTTTTTAGACTAGTGCATGTTGAAAATGCTCCTGCAAGAATTTTACCGGACGGAATTACAATGCTTGTTAATCCGCTAACCAAAAATGCTTCACTTCCATATTCTTCTATGCTATTTGGAAAATTGATACTTTTTATTTCTTTGCATTGCCAAAAAGCACGAGTTCCAATTTTCTTTACCGAATTCGGAATTGAAATTTTATTTAAATAACGGCATTGAGAAAAAGCACAATTTCCAATGTTTGAAACACCATTGTTAATTGTAACATTTGTAATAGCATCATTAGACCAAGGAGAACCCCAAGTATAATCTCCCATTTTGCCGTTTCCGGAAATGGTAAGTTCGGTGCCGTTAAGTGTCCAAGTACAGTCGCCGGTGGTGCCGGAGGTTTTATCTGCTGCAAATGTTGTGCAAAGCGGTATTGTTACAAAAACAAGCAAAAGTGACAAAAGTAAAGACAAAAACTTTTTCATAAAATCCCCTCCTTTGAGTAAAACAATAATATCACAATATGTGATATATGTCAACATCACAAATTGCGATAAATATAA
This sequence comes from Acutalibacteraceae bacterium, assembly GCA_045616025.1. GTDB lineage: Bacteria > Bacillota > Clostridia > Oscillospirales > Acutalibacteraceae > UBA737. The sequence goes on from JAZLFY010000329.1 coordinate 2,903, forward strand.
TGGTTGTTGAAAAAGGAGGGGGTTTAAAATGCGCTTAAAATCGCTAAGGGAAGACCGTGATATTTTGCAAAAGGAAATTGCCGATTATTTAAAAATTCGGCAAAATACCTATTCGCAGTACGAAAACGGTCAGCGCCAAATTCCGATTGATTTGCTTATAAAAATTGCCGATTTTTATAATGTGTCGGTTGATTATATTTTAGAGCGCACGAACAACCCCGAATTTATAAAATAAAAAAGGAAAGGCAAAATGTGTCTGCGACGCGATATAAAAACGGAACGCATACTATGCGTTCCCTACAAAGCATAATTGGTATGTTGTAGGGTGCGGCATGTAAAATCCCCGTTGGGGATTTTAACGAAGTGTTCCTATGGAACAATGAAGTGCCTATCGGCAATGAAGTTGTCCTAACGGACAAACGAAGTTGTGCTTCGCACAAATTAATGTGCTTACGGCGTAATATAAAAAACGGGTTGTCGAGGTTCTCGCTGCGGCTCGGTCACGCCACGGCTCTAACAGTACACTGTACTGTTATTCACTACCGTGGACGCCGCCTTTGGCTACGCCGTCCCCTACTGAAAATCGAAAATAAAAAACACCCTTTCGGGTGTTTTTTCATTTTTTCTTCGCTACTGTCTTTTTGGCTGCCGGTTTCTTTTCGGCGGTCTTTTTGGTCGCCGGTTTTTTGGCGGCGGCTTTTTTCGGTTTTGCGTTAAACTTTTTAAATGCTTTGTCGCAGGGGTTTTCGAGTGACTTATCACACTTTACGCAAAAGTCGAATGTTCCGCAGGCATCTCTGCCGAGCATATTGCTTTTTTCCCATTTAAGCACATCAATTTCCTGTTGTTTTTTAGTAATTGCCATAATCGTGTCCTCCTTAATATATTTTACATATTAATTATACTGCCGATTACCAAAAAAATCAACACCGTGTTGCAAAGTAAAAATTAATTGCAAAAAATGTCAAAAAACACTTGTAATAGTTTTAAAATATGTTAAAATGTAAATGCAAAATATTTCTTTAAGGAGAATTAATTATGGAAAAAACAGTTAAAGTGGAAATTTCGGCTCGTCACGTACATGTAACCGAAGAAGCATTGGCTATTCTTTACGGTGAGGGACACACCCTTACCCCCAAAAAAGATTTGTCACAGCCCGGTCAGTTCCTTTGCGAAGAAAAGGTACAGATTGTCGGCGAAAAAGGAACACTTAAAGCATCAATTTTAGGCCCGTGCAGACCTGAAAATCAGGTTGAGATTTCTCTTACCGATGCACGAGCTCTCGGTGTGGTTGCTCCTATCCGTGAGTCGGGCGATGTTAAGGGTACCGGCAAATGCAAAATTGTAGGCCCTGCAGGTGAAATCGAACTTGAAGAGGGTGTAATCGCCGCAAAGCGCCATATACATATGACGGTTGCCGACGGTGAAAAATACGGCATTAAGGACAAACAAATTGTCAGTGTTAAGGTTAATACCGACGGCCGTTCACTTATCTTCGGCGATGTTGTTGCAAGGGTAAGCGACAAATATGCGTTGGCTATGCACATTGATACCGACGAAGCAAATGCCGCCGGCGTTCCCGGTTCTTGCATAGGTGAAATTCTTGACTGATAGTTTAGGAATTTACATTCACATACCTTTTTGTAAAAAGAAATGCGCTTACTGTGATTTTTATTCCCTTATTCCTATGGGGGAAATGACTGAAATCTATATGGGCGCACTCAAACGGGAAATTATTAAATGGGGCGGTGCAGAGTTAAACCGCCCCATTGATACTATATACATAGGCGGCGGCACACCCTCTTTATACGGAAAGCATTTAGGTGAAATTCTTGAACTTATAGGTAAGAATTTTTCCGTTACGGAAAATGCCGAAATTACCGCCGAAGCAAACCCCGAAGATATTGACTTTTTACCGATTGCAAAAGCAAACGGAATAAACCGCCTTTCAATAGGTGCGCAGACCTTTAACGATAACACCTTAAAGGTTTTAGGGCGGCGGCATACCGCGCTTGACACCGAAAGGTTTTATTATAATGCAAGGCAAATCGGGTTTGATAATATTTCGCTTGATTTAATGATTGCTCTGCCGAAAAGCACAAAAAAAGATTTGGAAACAGACCTTGAAAAAATGGCGGAACTTTTCCCCGAACATATTTCTTCTTACATTTTAAAGGTTGAAGAAAAAACAAAATTTTTTAAAGATAATATCGAACTGCCCGACGAGGACGACACGGCAAACGCCTATCTTTACACCTGTGAATTTTTAAAGGGTGCGGGATATAACCACTATGAAATTTCAAATTTTGCAAAGAACGGCAAAGAAAGCCGCCACAATTTAAAATATTGGCAGGGCGGCGAATATATCGGAATAGGCCCTGCGGCGCACTCTTTCCTTTTGGGAAAGCGGTTTTTCTACCCTGCCGATATAAAACGGTTTATAAGTTCGGGCGATACCGTTTATGACGGTACGGGCGGCAGCGAAAGTGAAAAATTTATGCTGGCGCTTCGCACTTCAAGCGGTGCGGACATAGAAAAACTTTACGGCACGGTACCAAAGGAAATAAAGGACGAAACAGAAAACCTTATAAAACACGGTTTAATTTATGACAGTTACCCGATTATTAAACTTACCGACAAAGGTATGCTTGTTTCAAACAGTATAATTACGGAGTTGATTGTATGAAAACATATAAAATACATCTTATCCGACACGGCTTGACCGACGGCAACAAGAACGGACTTTACATCGGCAACCGCACCGATTTAAGTTTAAGTCCCGAGGGTAAACGGGAACTTGAAGACCTGCGAAACGAGGGCGAATACCCCGATGTTCAAAAGGTTTACACAAGTCCGCTTTTGCGTGCAAAACAGAGTGCGGAAATTTTGTACCCCGGATTTGAGCCGACGGTAATTGAAGAAATGACCGAATACGATTTCGGCGAATTTGAGGGCAAAAGTGCCCAGGAACTTGAAAAGAGTGAAGAATATCTTAACTGGACGGCAGGTAAAATATCTGCGCCGCCCGGCGGCGAATCTTCCGAAGATTTTATAAAGCGAATTGCATTAGGTCTTAACGAAATTGTAAGAGATATGATGAAAGAGGGCATAACAAACAGTGCCGTTATAATGCACGGCGGCGCAATTATGATGCTTCTTGCCGCATCTGCCGTACCCCGTAAACGGTCGGTGGAGTGGACGAGTGAGCCGGGTAGAGGGTACAGCATAATGGTAACCCCCTCACTCTACCACAGCAGCGGAATAGTCGAAGTTTACGATATAATTTAATGCTATGGTAAATTTAGGAAACGATTGGGACGAAATATTAAAAGACGAGTGGGAAAAGCCGTATTATAAACAACTGCGTGCATTTTTGGCGACAGAATACAAAAGCAGAAAAATTTATCCCGATATGTACGATATTTTTTCTGCCCTTAAAAATTCAAGTTATAAGGACACAAGGGTTGTTATAATCGGGCAGGACCCCTATCACGGGCAGGGGCAGGCGCACGGACTTTGCTTTTCGGTAAAGCGGGGCGTTAAGCCGCCGCCGAGTCTTGAAAATATATTTAAAGAACTGCAAAGTGACATAGGAATAAAGCCGCCTGCAAGCGGCGAACTGACCTGCTGGGCAAAGCAGGGCGTACTGCTTCTTAACACGGTGCTGACCGTAAGAGAGGGGCTTCCGAACAGTCACAAAGGTAAGGGTTGGGAAATCTTTACCGACCGCATTATTGCCGAACTTGACAAAAAGCAAACACCTGTGGTATTTTTGCTTTGGGGCGCAAATGCCCGTGAAAAAGCGGCAATAATTAAAAACCCGATACACAGAAAACTTGTATCGGTTCACCCGAGTCCGCTTTCAGCCCACCGAGGCTTTTTCGGGTGCGGACACTTTTCAAAATGCAATGAAATTTTAAAAGAAAGCAATCAGGAAATTATTAATTGGGAGGTAGAATAATTATGCGTTCAACAGGAATGGTAAGACCGGTAGACAAAATGGGCAGAGTGGTTATCCCGAAAGAAATAAGGGAACATTTAGGTGTCCAAAACGACAAGGACAGTTTTGAAATTTATATGGACGGTGACTTTGTAATTTTAAAGAAGTATCAACCGACATGTATTTTCTGCAAAGAACTTGCCGACAGCGTGGAACTGACAGGGCATGTAGTTTGCAAAAACTGTATCGAAAAATTAAATAAACTTAAAGACGAAGAGGTTATATTTTAATAGTTTTTAAAATAAATAGACGGCGGCAAGCGGCAGCCCTACGCTATAGCAATAATAATTTGTACGGAACGCATAGTATGCGTTCCGTTTTATATTACGCCGTAGGCACATTGTATCAATATATAGTCGTTCATACAGACACAATATACATTATATATAAAGCTAAAAATTTTTAGGGTAAAAAACTTGACAATAAGGTGCGCTTGTGATAATATAGTCAAGCCGCATATTGTGGGCTTTTTAAGTTGCGCCTTAAATTTTCGGTGCACGCCTACCGTAGCGAGACTGTAAAATATCAGGCAGGTGTAAAAAAATGTACGCAATTATCGAAACGGGCGGTAAGCAATACCGTGTTCAGAACGGCGACGTAATCTACGTTGAAAAACTTGACGCTCAGGTTGACGAGGAAGTCACCTTCGACAAGGTCGTTGCTGTCAGCAACAGAACTCTTAAACTCGGCAAGCCCTATGTTAAGGACGCTTTCGTTAAAGGAACAGTTCTTAAAAACGGCAAGGGTAAAAAGGTAACGGTATTTACCTATAAACCCAAGAAGAGCAGTTCTCGTAAAATGGGCCACAGACAGCCCTACACTAAGGTACAGATTAACGAAATCGGTTAATTTATATGATTAGTGCAAAATTTTATTTTGAAGACGGCAAAATTTGCGGTTTCGAAATTTCGGGACACGCCACCGCCAATGCGGAAGATGCACTGGGCAGACAACTTTGTGCGGCGGTATCTTCGGCGGCATATATGACCGCCAACACCGTTATCGCAATTATTGATGACGAGTGTGAAACGCAGGTGGACGAAGGAATTATGAAACTTATCTGCAAAACCCCGTCCGAAAAAACACAAACGGTTTTATCGGGCTTTAAACTCCATTTAACCGAACTTGAAAAACAGTATGACAAACGACTTAAAATTATTACGGAGGTGTAAGAAATGTTAAAGATTAACATTCAACTTTTTGCTCATAAAAAGGGAATGGGCTCCACCAAAAACGGCCGTGACAGTGAATCAAAACGACTTGGTGTTAAGCGTGGCGACGGTCAAACCGTTTTGGCAGGAAATATTCTCGTTAGACAAAGAGGAACTCATATTCATGCCGGAAACAACGTCGGCAAAGGTTCTGACGATACCTTATTTGCTTTAATTGACGGTAAGGTTAAGTTTGAACGCGTAGGCAGAGACCGCAAACAGGTCAGCATTTACGCTGTTAAACAGTAATTGAAAAAAGCAGACGGGCGGCAGTAAACTTGCCGCCCGATTGTTTTTTAAGGAAAGTAAAGAGGTGCTTATAATGATTATTTGTCACGTATGCGGTGCAGAGGTTGAAGACGGTACGGTACTTTGTCCGGTTTGCGGTGCGCAGTTGGATGCCGCGCCGCAGGAAACCGCAGAAACCGGAGAAGCGGTAATGAAAAATCCGACCTTGGCGGTAACGGTAAACGACTTTATAACCGCAGATGTTTTTGAGGACTTATTAAGGGAAGAAAATATACCGTTTTACCGTAACGACGGCGATATTTCGGGCGCTATGCACATGGGGTTCGGCGGCGGATTTATTGCGGTTGATTTTTTCGTTGACGAAGAAAACCTCGAAAAAGCACAGGAACTTTATAAAGCGGCAGAAAATGCTTAAAGGTAGAAATTTATGTTTGTAGATGTTGCAAAAATACATTTAAAAGCAGGTTCGGGCGGCAACGGTGCGGTGTCCTTTCACCGTGAAAAATATGTTGCGGCAGGCGGACCGGACGGCGGCGACGGCGGACGCGGCGGCGATATTGTTTTTAAAGCCGACAGCAACCTTTCCACCCTTGCCGATTTCCGTTACAAAAGAAAATATGCGGCGCAAAACGGCGAAAACGGTAAAGCAGGCAGATGTTCGGGCAAAAAAGCGCCGTCACTTGTTATCAGCGTACCCGTCGGCACACTTGTAAAGGACAGTGAAACCGGCAGAATTATCGCCGATATTTCGTCTGACAGCGAAACCGTTATAGCAAAGGGCGGCAACGGCGGTTGGGGCAACACACATTTTGCCACACCTACCCGACAGGTCCCCCGTTTTGCAAAACTCGGCAACCCCGGTGAAGAACTTGATGTTACGCTTGAACTGAAACTTCTTGCCGATGTGGGACTGCTTGGTTTTCCCAATGTCGGCAAAAGCACCCTTATTTCGGTTGTAAGCGAGGCAAAGCCGAAAATTGCCAATTACCACTTTACAACCCTTTCCCCCGTTTTGGGTGTTGTAAGACCTTATGAGGGTGTATCCTTTGTAATGGCGGACATACCGGGACTTATCGAGGGCGCAGGCGAGGGTGTCGGTTTAGGGCACGAATTTTTGCGCCATGTTGAACGGTGCCGTTTGCTTCTTCATGTTATTGATGTTTCGGGAAGCGAGGGCAGAGACCCCATTGAAGATTTCAACAAAATAAATGCCGAACTTGAAACATTTAATAAAGAAATGCTCAGCTTACCGCAAATCGTGGTTGCCAACAAGTGCGATTTGTGCAGTGAAGAAAAGGTCCTTGAAGTAAGGCAATATTTTGAGGAAAAAGGATATGAATTTTTCCCCATTATGGCGCCTATAAACGAGGGCACAAAAGAACTTATTGATGCGGTAATCAAAAAACTTTCAACCCTGCCGCCCGTAAAGATTTATGAGCCACAGGAAAAACCGCAGGAGGACTTTTCACTAAAACGGGAGCGCACATTTAAAATTCGTGAGTGCGAGGGTGTTTTCTTTGTTGAGGATGCGCCGTGGTTACTTGATGTTATGAACACGGTTGACCCGACCGACTTTGAAAGTTTACAGTACTTTGAAAGGGTGCTTCGTCAAACGGGGATAATTGATGCGCTTGTCGAACACGGGGTAAAAGAGGGCGACACCGTAAGCGTTTACGATGTAGAATTTGATTTTGTTTTGTAATTTAGTGTTGACAAGACAAAATTTTGGTTGTATAATCACTTTAAAGTTTAATACTGTTGAAGTGTTCAGAATTTTTTAAAAAAGACTGAACATCGAGGAACTCTGGAGAATCCCGTTTATCGGGTGCCGAAGGTGCAAGGGTTAAAACCCGAATCTCTCAGGCAAAAGGACAGAGCAAACAAATATATGTTTGTATTTTTCAGGGTTTACATTTTGTAAGCCCTGTATTTTTTTAAAAGGAGTAGATTTTTATGCAGGCATTTCAGGACTTTTTATTACCGATAGTCCAGACAATTAATCAGTATCTTTCGGACTACATTTTAATTTTCTTGCTTATCGGTTTGGGGCTTTTGTTTTCAATTAAAACCCGTTTCGTACAAATTCGCTGTTTCGGCGAGGGTATGAAAAATGTTTTCGGAAACATCAAACTTTTCGGTAATAAAGAAAAAAGCGGTATGAGTTCGTTTCAGGCACTTGCCACCGCCATTGCGGCGCAGGTCGGTACGGGTAACATCGTCGGCGCTTGCGGTGCAATTCTTTTGGGCGGCCCCGGTGCAATTTTCTGGATGTGGATAATCGCATTTTTCGGTATGTCCACCATTTACGCAGAAGCGGTTTTGGCACAAAAAACCCGTATTGTAAAAGAGGACGGCACGGTTTTGGGCGGACCGGTTTACTATATCCGCACGGCATTTAAGGGCAAATTCGGTAAATTTCTTGCAGGCTTTTTTGCCGTTGCCATTATTCTGGCGCTCGGCTTTATGGGCTCGATGGTACAGTCAAACTCTATCGGCTCTACCTGTGCTACGGCATTCGGTATTCCCTCGTGGATAGTCGGTGTTATCATTGCGGCACTTGCGGCAATTATCTTAATCGGCGGTGTAAGCCGTATCGCATCGGTAACCGAAAAATTAGTACCGATTATGGCAACCCTTTACATTTTGGGCGGACTTATTATAATCATTGCAAGAATTAAATATGTTCCGGCAACATTTGCGCTTATCTTTAAACTTGCCTTTAACCCGAAGGCACTTTTCGGCGGTGCGGCAGGCAGTATGTTTGCGGCAATTACAAGGGCAATAAGCCAAGGTGCAAAAAGAGGTCTTTTCTCCAACGAAGCAGGTATGGGTTCAACACCTCACGCACACGCACTTGCAAATGTTAAGCGCCCCCACGAACAGGGTGTTTCGGCTATGATAGGTGTGTTTATTGACACATTTGTTGTTCTTACCATGACCGCCCTCGTTGTTATTTCCACCCTCTATACCGGAAACGGTGTACTTGCCGCAAACGGTGCCGCTGAAGGTGTTGATAAGACCAATATGGCGCAACTTGCTTTCGGCGAGGTTTTCGGCAGTAATGTAGGTAACATTTTCGTTGCGGTATGCCTTTTGTTCTTTGCTTTTTCAACCATACTCGGCTGGAACCTTTTCGGCAAAATCAATGTTGAATATCTTTTCGGCAAAAAAGGTGTTATCGTTTATTCAATAATTGCAATTGTTTTTATCTTTATGGGCTCAATGCTTTCAAACGACCTCGTTTGGGAACTTACCGATATGTTCAATAACATTATGGTAATCCCCAACGCCATCGCCCTTATCGCACTTTGCGGAATAGTCGGCAAAGAGGCACGCTCAAAAGAAAGCGTTTTACAGAAATAACAACCGGTTTTAGTTTGGACGGATAATCTAAAAAGCAAACCCTCCCGATTTTTTTAATCGGGAGGGTTTGCTATTTTGTTGTGGGTGAAGTAAAAATGTTAAAAGGCAAATGCGTTTTAGTGAAATATTTGCCCTTTGGCAAATGTGAAATAATTTACTGTCGTAAATTGTGAAATATTCGGTTTTTAACCGAATGTGAAATGAAATAAATCCACCCACGCCCGCAGGCATTTCACACGCCGAAGGCGTATTTCACATCCGCAGGATATTTCACAAATCCCGTAGGGGATTTATTTCGTTGAAAAAAACACTTGCTTTCGCAAGTGCTTTTTTCTGGTGGAGCATGTCGGGATCGAACCGATGACCTCCACACTGCCAGTGTGGCGCTCTCCCAGCTGAGCTAATGCCCCGTAGCGTGATTATATTATCATACTTTTTTGTGTTTTTCAAGTAATTTTTTATTTTGTTTTGTTTTTGTAAAAAAATAAAACTTGAAAAAATCGAAAAGGGTGGTATAATAAGTTAAGATATAAATGCCGTGACAAAGAGAGTAGCATAAATGCGGTTTTAAAAAGAGAGGTCGCTCACCGGCTGAAAGGCGGCTTTAAACGGTTTATGTGAAGTTCACTTTCGAGCAGTACCGCCGAACTTACAGTAAGCGGTAACGTTTTACCCTGCGTTAAAGGGGTTTTAAGTGTCCGGATTTTTCGGAAATACGGGTGGTACCGCGGAAATGTATTTTTCGTCCCTGCTTTTTGGCAGGGACTTATTTTTTTAAACTATCCTGTTTGGAGGTAAAAATATGAAAGAACAACTTGAAAAAATCAAGGAAACCGCACTTGCGGCAATTGACTCAGCAAAAGTTCAGGACGACATTGAACAGTTGCGTGTTAAATATCTCGGTAAAAAGGGCGAACTGACCGCACTTTTAAAACAGATGGGCTCGCTTTCTGCCGAGGAAAGACCGAAGATGGGGCAACTTGTCAACGAAACCAAGGCAAAACTTGAAGAAATTATAAGCGAGAAAACAAAGCAGATGAAAGCGCAGGCGCAGGAAATGAAACTTAAAGCCGAAGCGCTTGATGTTACCATGCCGGCAAAGGAAAGACCGGTGGGCAAACTGCATCCGCTTAACCGTGTGCTTGACGATATGATAGACATTTTCAAGTCTATGGGATTTGATGTACTTGACGGACCGGAGGTTGAAACCGACCATTATAATTTCGAGTGCCTTAATGTTCCTGCCGACCACCCTGCAAGAGATATGCAGGACACCTTCTATTTGGGCGAAAACTTATTGCTTCGCACCCAGACTTCGGCGGCGCAGATACGCACTATGGAAAACCGCAAACCGCCCATTCGTATTATTTGTCCGGGCAGGGTGTTCCGTGCGGACGAGGTTGACGCCACCCACTCTCCCGTATTCCACCAAATCGAGGGACTTGTTGTTGATAAGGGTGTTACAATGTGCGACTTAAAGGGTGTTCTTGAACAGTTCGCCCACGAAATTTACGGGCCGCAGACCGCCGTTAAATTCCGCCCCTCTTTTTTCCCCTTTACCGAGCCGTCGGTTGAGGTTGATGTTACATGCAGTGAGTGCGGCGGAAAGGGTTGCCGTGTTTGCAAAGGCAGCGGTTGGATAGAAATTTTGGGCGCAGGTATGGTACACCCGAATGTTCTTCGCTCCTGCGGAATTGACCCCGAAGAATACAGCGGTTTTGCTTTCGGTATCGGTCTTGACCGTCTTACCACCACCCGTTATAAGATTAGCGACATAAGATTACTTTTTGAAAACGACAAGCGTTTTCTTGAACAGTTTTAAGGGGGAAAAGACAAATGAAAATTTCACTTAATCACTTAAAAACCTATGTTGATATAAATGTCCCCGTAGAAGAACTTTGCGATAAAATGATTATGGCGGGGTTTGAGGTTGAAAGCATAGAATACGAGGGCGAAAACATTAAAAATGTTGTTGTCGGCAAAATCGAAACCCTCACCCCCC
>JAZLFY010000330.1:0-6435 GCA_045616025.1 Acutalibacteraceae bacterium
GGTGGTTTCAATAATATCACGGGTGGTGCCTGCAACATCGGTTACAATGGAACGCTCGCTGCCCGAAAGCAAATTCATAAGGGTGGATTTTCCGACATTGGGTTTGCCGACTATTGCGCAGTCAATGCCCTCTCTTACCGCCTTTCCGCTGTCATAAGTGGATAAAAGACGGTTTAATTTTTCTTCTGCCGACAAAAGAAGTGTTTTAAAGTTTTCGGGGTTTACACCCTCGGTTTCTTCGTCGGGGTAATCGGCATAGTATGAAACACTTGCGGCAAGAGATAATAAATCTTCGCAAATTTCATTTACGGCACGGTCAATGTTTCCGCCCTTTGCGCCCTGCGAAATTTTAAGTGCGGCAGAATTTTTTGCACTTATTACCTCCATTATGCTTTCGGCTTTGGACAAATCCATTTTGCCGTTTAAAAATGCCCTTTTGGTAAATTCGCCGCCTGCCGCAGGAGATGCGCCGCAGGCAAGAACACGGCGAAGCGACTGCTTTAAAACCCCTGTCCCGCCGTGCACCGAAATTTCCACAACATTTTCGCCGGTGTAACTTTTCGGCGCGCGGAAAACAAGCGCAACACCGTCGTCAATGCAAACGCCGTTTTCTTCGGTTATTTCGCCGTAAGCGGCGGTATATCCTTTAAGGGAAGTCAATTTCCTGCCCGAAAAAGGACGAAAACACCTATCGGCAATATTTATTGCTTCTTCCCCCGAAATGCGGATAACACCTATTCCGCCAACCCCCATAGGGGATGATATTGCGGCAACGGTTTTTTCACTCATTTTTGCACCTGCTTTCCGTATCTTTAACTAAAAATATATTTTACCATATCTTTTGCGGTTTTTCAACGGTTTTAAAAGGCATATATATAATATATTAAAATTAATCTATTAGCCATTTGACAAAAGGCGCAAAAAGGGTTAAAATGGTAGTGTATGAAAATAAACGAAAGGAAGATATTTTATGAAATTCGAACTTTTAAAACTTCTTGCAAAAAATGCCAGATACACAAACGCTCAACTTGCCGATATGCTCGGCAAAACCGAAGCAGAGGTTGAAAAAGAAATTAAAGAATATGAAAAAAAGGGAATAATCAGCGGTTACCGTGCGGTAATTGACTGGGACTCTTTTGATAATGCTTATGTCAGCGCAATAGTTGAGGTTAAGACCACGCCGAAAAAGGGTGTCGGTTACGAAGAAACCGCAATGCATTTTGCCGAATACCGTGAGGTTGAAGCGGCATATCTTATGTCGGGCAGTTACGATTTGCACCTTACCGTAAAGTGTAAAAGTTTAAGCGAGGTTGCCCGTTTTGTTGAAAATGTAATCGCCGCCGAAGAGGGCGTAATGTCGGTTACCACCCACTTTGTAATGAGAAGATATAAAGAACTTGATACAGCTCTTGTCCACAACAGAGATGACAGGGGGCAAAACGCAATATGATAGATTACGGCAAAGTTTTAAATCCTGCCGTTTGCGCCCTTAAACCATCGGGAATACGAAAATTCTTTGACATTGCCGCCACCATGGGCGATGTAATATCGCTTGGTGTGGGTGAGCCGGATTTTCAAACCCCCTGGGTTGTAAGAAAAGCGGGAATACAGTCGCTTGAACGCGGTAAAACTAAATATACATCCAACCGCGGTCTTGAAGAACTGCGTGAGGAAATTGCCGCCTATGTTGAGCGCAAGTATAATGTTAAATATAACGGTGCAGACGAAATATTAATTTCGGTTGGCGGAAGCGAAGCGATAGATGCGGCAATCCGTGCGCTTGTATGTCCGGGTGACGAGGTTATTATTCCGCAACCGAGTTATGTTTGTTACGAGCCGATAACCCGTCTTGCAGGCGGCGTTCCGGTAATAATTGAAACCAAGGCGGAGGACGACTTTAAATTAACGCCCAAAGATTTAAAAGCGGCAATTACCGATAAAACAAAGGTGTTAATTCTGCCCTACCCCTGCAACCCCACCGGCGCAATTATGGAAAAAGCCGACCTTGAAGCAATAGCAGAAGTGCTTAAAGACACAAATATTTTTGTTGTTTCGGACGAAATTTACGGCGAACTTACCTTTGGCGGCAACCGCCATGTAAGTATTGCAAGTGTCGGCAATATGCGGGAGCGCACCGTTCTTGTCAACGGTTTCAGCAAGGCGTTTTCAATGACCGGTTGGCGGTTAGGGTATGCTTGCGGACCGAAAGAAGTTCTTGCGCAAATCACCAAAATTCACCAGTTTGCAATTATGTGTGCGCCTACCACCTCGCAGTATGCGGCGGTTGAAGCACTTAAAAACTGTGAGGACGAGGTTGCGGAAATGCTTGCCGAATACGACCGCCGCCGCCGTCTTATAGTTTCGGGCTTTAATAAAATCGGGCTTACCTGCCGTGAGCCGAAAGGCGCATTTTATTCCTTCCCCTGCATTAAATCAACCGGACTTTCAAGTGACGAATTTTGCGAAAAACTACTCGCCGCAAAAAAGGTTGCCGTAGTACCGGGCACTGCTTTCGGGAACAGCGGCGAAGGGTTTGTTCGCGCCTCTTACTGTTACAGTAACGAGCATATAATCGAGGCACTAAAACGCATAGGTGAATTTGTTGAAGAATTAAAAAAGTAAACGGAGAAAAAGTTATGAAAAACAAAAAAGGTTTAATAATCGCACTTATTTGTGTGGCAGTTGTTGTAATTATCATTATTGCCGGTGTTTCAAAATACAACGGCTTTGTAAGTATGGAAGAGGATGTAAATTCGGCAAAATCGGAAATATCGGTTATGTTACAGCGCCGTGCCGATTTAATACCCAATTTCGTTAACACCGTAAAGGGTTATACAAATTATGAACAAAGCACCCTTACTGCCGTTACCGAGGCGCGTGCCGCAGTCGGCAAAGCAAACACGGTAAGCGAAAGTGAAGCGGCATCAAACCAACTTGATAAGGCAATTGATGTTTGGGTAAACGCCGTAACCGAGGCATACCCCGACCTTAAAGCCGACAAGCAGTATATTGCACTACAGGACGAACTTGCCGGTTCGGAAAACCGCCTTGCTGTTGCAAGAAAAGATTATAACGATAAGGCAAAAGAGTATAATTCGTCCGTAAGAAAATTCCCTGCAAGCATAATTGCGGGAATATGCGGCTTTGAAAAAGCAGATTATTTTGAAGCAAGCGAAAACGCTTCAAGTGTACCGAGTGTGAACTTTTAAAAATGAAAAGCAGTAAAATTAAAATGTGCCGTAGGATAATCTGCGGCATATTTGCGGTTATTATATGCGCCGTTTCCTTTTGCGGTTGCAAAGAAGAAAAGAATAAATACCCCGAGCCGACAAAGGAATTTTTTGTAAACGACTTTGCCGGTATTATGAGCGAGAGCGACCGACAAACCGTAATTTCAATGGGCGCCGCCCTTGATAATGCCACCAAAGCGCAGGCGGTTGTTGTCACCGTAGGCGATTTGGACGGCGAAGAAATTTCGGAATATGCCCTTAATCTCGGCAGAAAATGGGGTGTGGGCGATAAAGAGAAAAACAGCGGCGTTTTAATTCTTTTGTCGGTTGAAGAAAGGCAAATTTATGTTGCCGTGGGTTACGGACTTGAAGGCGCCTTGCCCGACAGTAAAACAGGTCGGCTTATTGACACCTATGCAATAGAGTTGCTTAAAAACGGCAACTATGGTTTGGGGCTTACATCCCTTTATACCGCAGTTGTAAATGAAATATATATTGAATATAATTTGCCCGTTCCCGAAAACTATACTCCGATAGATAATATTCCGCAAGAAAACGGGGAAGAACCGTCGGCTAAAACGGTGCTGATTTCGTGGATAATTATGATGGTAATTGTTGCCGTTTTACTGTTTATCGGCAGAAAACGGGGAATACTGTTTTTAGTAAGACCGGGCGGCTTCGGCGGTTTCGGTGGCTTCGGCGGAGGTAACTTCCGCGGCGGAGGCGGTTTCGGCGGCTTTGGCGGCGGCGGAGGAAGTTTCGGCGGCGGCGGAGCAGGCAGAGGATTTTAAAAAATGAAAGGCGGAAAGTTATGTCCGAAGAACAAATGGATAAAGATTACGGCGAATATTTTTCCGCGCTTGAAAAAAGTATTCAAAACAAATCTGCAAGCGAAGAAAAACCGATACGAACAAGTCCCACAAGAAAAAGAATTAAGGTTAAAAAAAGAAAGCGCAGGATAAGACCTGCGGCAGTTGTTACGGCGGCGGTAATTATTACGGCAATTGTTGCGGCGGTTATATTTATTCCACGCAACACCGCACCAAAGCCGATACTTTCAGTTCCTGCAAAAACACAGAAAAATAATGTAAAAAAGGACATTGTTAAAAAGGTTTCTCCCATTTCGCCCGATTCTTTAACGGCAGATGTTGATGCCGAAATAAAAAGCGAAAGTGTAATTGTTATTAATCTAAAAACCGAAAAGGTTATTTGTGCAAGAAACCCCGAAGAAAAAATGTTTCCGGCATCCAC
This sequence comes from Acutalibacteraceae bacterium, assembly GCA_045616025.1. Taxonomy (GTDB): domain Bacteria; phylum Bacillota; class Clostridia; order Oscillospirales; family Acutalibacteraceae; genus UBA737. The sequence goes on from JAZLFY010000330.1 coordinate 4,482, forward strand.
CACCAAGATTATGACACTTCTTGTGGCGGCGGAAAACATTAAAGATAAAGACGATACCTTTAAAATGACACTTGATATAACCGACCCGCTTTACCGTGCCGAAGCAACCGTTGCAGGGTTTGCGGCAGGGGAGGAAATAAGTGTTATAGATATGCTTTACGGAACTATTCTTCCATCGGGTGCCGATGCGGCAATGGGGCTTGCCGAAAAACTTTTCGGCAGCGAAGAAAAAATGGTAGAGCAAATGAACAATAAGGCAAAGGAACTTTCCCTTAAAAACACCCATTTTGTCAATGTTAGCGGTTTGCACGACCAAAATCATTATTCCACCGTATCGGATATGGCAACAATTTTGCGTGCGGCAATGAACAACGAACTCTGCCGCGAAATTCTTTCCACCTATCAGTACACCACCGCCGCAACCGATAAACATCCAAACGGCATACTGCTTTCAAGTACCCTTTTCAGTTATATGTACGGCACCGAGCCGGAGGGCGCAAATATTATGGGTGGAAAAACGGGTTATACCGCCGAGGCGGGGTACTGTATCGCCACTTTCGGCGAGACCGACGGCGGCACGCCTTTTTTGGCGGTCGGCTTTAAGGCGCCGTCAAAATGGCCGGCGATTTATGACCAAATAAAACTGTACAGTAAATATGCAAATGATAATCAGGTTGCAAAAAATAACAATTAATGTTATTATATAAATGATAGGAGGCGACAAGATGGCTTTTCTCGATATTCACTCCCACATTTTACCCGAGGTTGACGACGGCGCAAAGGATGTAAAAGAATCTTTGGAACTTTTGGATATGTTAAGAAAACAAGGTGTTAACAATGTTTGTTTAACCCCTCATTTTGATGCGTCTTATGATAATATTGAAGATTTTGAAAAGGTTGTAGATAAATCTTATAAAAAACTTAAACGGGCAATGGAGGGCAAAGATTTGCCCACTGTCTTTTTGGGTGCGGAGGTGCTTTATTTCCCCGGTATCGGAAAGTCCGAAGAAATCATGCGTCTGTGTCTTGAAAACACACATTATCTTTTGCTTGAATTCGGTCAGGTGTCCTTTGATAATATGGTTTGTGACGATATTATAAATTTAAAGGACGAAATCGGGGTTATGCCGATAATCGCCCACTTTGAAAGATACAAAAAGTTAAAACTTTATAAAAACCTTTTGGGTATTATTGCAAACGGTGATGCAATAGGTCAGATAAATGCCGGTTCGCTGCTTACAAAACCGTATAAACGGCAGGCACTTAAATTACTTAAATATGACCTTGTAAGTCTTGTCGGTTCGGATGCTCACTCGGTAGAAGACCGTCCGCCGCAAATAAAGGCGGCGCTTGACATAATCGCCGACCGTTTCGGCGGCTCGGAAAGCAACCGACTTATCAAAAATTCGGAATACATTTTAACCCGTATGGGCGGCGGAAAATAAAAAAGGACTGTAAAATTACAGTCCTTTTTATTGTTTTTGAAAAATTTAATTTTCATTAAGCCGGTAAGAAAGGTGCATTAAACTGTCGCCTAAATGTATGTTTTCAACCTTGACGTTCGGAAAATCGTGGGTAAGGTCATAGTGTGAAAAATTAAGAAAGCCTTTTACGCCTAATTTTACAAGTTGGTCGCAAATCGGTTGCGCCGTTTCTCTTGGCGTGCAGATAATTGCGGTTTCGGGGCGGTTTTCACGGCAGAACTCGTCAAGTGCGTTAATACTTCTTATCGGGATATTGCCGACCATTTGACCTATAAGCGACTCCTTTTTGTCGAAAAGCCCCACAAGTTGAAATCCTTTTGATTCAAATGAAAGGTGCAAAGCAAGCGCGCGTCCCAAATTGCCTACACCTATAATAATGGCAGGCTTTAATCGGTCCAATCCGAGTATCTTGCCTATTTCCTGACAGAGCAGTTCAACATTATAGCCGTAACCCTGCTGACCGAAGCCGC
>JAZLFY010000331.1:0-5638 GCA_045616025.1 Acutalibacteraceae bacterium
GATAAATTGAACGAATATATTTACTACTACAACAACGAAAGGATTTCTACAAAATTAAAAGGAATGAGCCCAGTAGAATACCGAACTCATTCACTTGCAATTTAATATTTATTTTTGTCTAAACTTTGGGGTTCACTTCACTTTACGCAGTCTCTTGTGGTTAAGAATTAATATCCAAACGGGAAATTAAATGCTCCGCCGTCGCCCGATTTATCCTTTTCGTTATTGTCTTTTTTATCGTTACTTCCGCCGTTACCGTCTTCATTTTGAGTGTCTTCTTCGGTTGACGGTGCGCTTAAAATGGGATTATAACTTGACTGACCGCTGTTTTGAATAAGTTTAGCGGTATAATCGGCGGTTGTACCCGATGCCGAATAAACCGTAATGCTTATTGAATCACCTGCTTTTGCATCTTCAATAATATTAAGAACGGTTTCGTCATTAACAATTTTTATACCGTTAATATGGGTTATAATATCGCCGACATTTAATTTGCCGTAAAGGTTGCTCTTTTCGTCAACCTCGGCAACACATATTCCGGTTGCCCTATAGCCCTTAATTTCGGCAACTACCGAATCGGCTTCGGTATAACTTATACCGAGTCTTCCGCGGTCTTCAACCTTGCCTTTTGAAATTAGTTGTTCGGCAACACGCTTTACCGTAACGGTGGGTATTGCAAAACCGATTGCATCATACTGAACACCGGCAAGTTTTGAAGATGTTATTCCGACAACCTGACCGAACATATTTGAAAGCGCGCCGCCGGACGAACCGGGGTTGATTGCACTGTCGGTCTGAATAAGACGGGAAGAATAGTTGCTTGTTGTTTGTACTCTGCGAGAGGTCAGAGAAATAATGCCGCTTGTAATAGATGTATCGTCGGTAGCCGAGGACGGTCTGCCGATAGCAACAACATTTTCCCCTGCAAATATTTCGGAAGAGTCACCGAAAACGGCAGGTTTCAAATCGGTGGTATCAACCTTTAATACCGCCAAATCGCTTATGGTATCGCCTGCAACATATTTTGCATCGTATTCGGTTTTATCCGATGTAAAAATTTTAAACTTTGCGGCGGATACTTCGGCATAAATATGGTCGTTGGTTATGATATAACCGTCTTTTGAATAAACAACACCGGTGGCTTCGGTCTGTTCGCCGTTGGCATTATACACCCTTATTCCGACAATGGACGGGTTAAGGGTTTCGTAAACCTGCGCCGGTGTCATTTCTTCGGAATTTTTCGGTCTTGCGGCAAGGTCAAGTTTGCTGACATCATTATTTTGTGACGGGAAAACACTGTTTCTGCCGATAAAATATCCTGCCGTACTAAATGCCGTAAGTGCGATAACCGCCGCCAAACACACGCAAAATGTTTTAAGCCCTTTGCTTGCTTCTTTGGTGTTCTTGGTCGGGTTTACTTCGCTGTACTCTATCGGCTCGGGTATAGGTGCCGGTTGTTCGGTCGGTTGTTCCTTTTTTATTTCTTCGGTGTCGGGTACGGCATTTTCCTCGGCAGGAACATCCTCTTTCGGCACTTCTGCCGCTTCGGTTATTTCCTGCTGAACTTCTGCCGTTTCGGGTGTTTCCTGTGCCGAAACCTCTGCTACTTCGATTTCTTTTTCTTCCGAAACATTTTCTGCCGCAGTTTCAGAAATTTCATTTTTCTCAAATTCTTCCATAGTTCCTCCTACTTATTTATCGGCAATGTAAATTCAAATGCCGTTCTTTTATTTTCTTCACTTTGAACATTAACCGTTCCGCCGTGATTTTTTATTATGGTTTTTACAAGATAAAGCCCAAGTCCCGTACTGTCTTTTACGGCGGAGCGTGACTTATCGCCCTTATAAAACCTATCAAAGACATAAGGCAGGTCTTTTTTGGCAATGCCGCTTCCCGTATTACCTATTGTAAAGGTCATATATTTTGAGTCAAGTTTTACCGAAAAATCAATTTTGCCCGACTGTTCGGTAAACTTTACGGCATTATCCACTAAATTATATACTGCCCTGTAAATAAGGTCTTTATCGGCATCAACAAAAACTGTCGGTATTTCGTCAAGACCGATAATTTCTATTTCCTTACTTTCTATTCTCTGTTCCTGACTTATTACTATTGAAAGCAACATTTCCCTGAAATCAAAATTAGAAAATTTAAGGGAAAATCCCTTTGATTCAATTCTTGAAATATTAAGCATTGAATCGACCATCCGGGACAGACGCTTAATTTCGTTTGAAACAAGCAATAAATACTCTTTATGCTTATCTTCGGGAATTGTGCCGTCAAGCATACCGTCTATAAAGCCGCCTATGGTGGTCATTGGTGTTTTAAGTTCGTGGGATACATTTGCGACAAAGTCTTTTCTTGTTTCTTCAAGACGGACAAGCGCATTGGTCATTTGGTTAAACGAAACGGCAAGTTCGCCTATTTCATCGTCCCTTGTAACGGGTATTCGCTTTGAAAAATCGCCCCGCGACATTGAATATGCCGCCTGCGACATAAGTTTAAGCGGCCGTGTCATACGGTAGGTTATAAGATATATCGCAACAAACATTAAAAGAAGCGGAATTATGGCGGACAAAACATAAATTCTTGCAACACGGCGCATAAGTTCGCTTATTCCGGTTGAGGAAGCCGTTGCCACAACATATCCCTTTTGTTGACCGCCTGCATAAAGCACCTTTGCCGACACATAACGGGGTAAGCGATATATACCCAAATTATTGAGTTCCCCGTCGGTATTTGAAAGTGCCGGTTTTAAATATTTGGTGTTTACCTGCCGCCCTATATGGTCACATCTGCCGTCCTTTTTCATCTGCGAACAGACGCAGGAACGGACAAGACCGTTATTATCACACATAAGAATATCAAATTCCGATATATCAACAAGGTTATTTATAATGTAATAAAGTCCCCTATCAGGTGAGCCGATTTTTTGGTCATCTGCCGCGGCAGTAACATATTCCGACACACTTTGGCAGGTTTTGTTTAGCATTTTATACTTTTCTTCGGCAAGATAACGGCTATATAGCATCGTTAAAATAAGCATTATAACCGAAAGACATACTACAATAATTGCCGCAGTTGCCAAAAAATATTTTTTAAAAAGTTTTTGGCGCATATTTTATTTTACCTCAAATTTATATCCTACGCCCCAAACGGTTTTAAGCGCCCATTCACTTGAAACACCTTCAAGTTTTTCACGAAGCCGTTTTACATGAACATCAACCGTACGGGAATCGCCGTAATAATCAAATCCCCAAACCTCGTCAAGAAGTTGGTCACGGGTGTAAACACGGTTGGGATTTGATGCCAAATGATAAATAAGTTCAAGTTCCTTAGGCGGTGTATCAATATTTTTTCCGTCAACAGTAAGTTCGTAATTGGTAAGATTTATAGTCAGTTTATCAAAACTTACCTCTTTAACATCGGACTTTTGCTGTTTATCGGTAGTACGACGCAAAACCGCCTTTATTCTTGCGACAACCTCTTTGGTTTCAAAGGGTTTGCTTATATAATCGTCAGCGCCGAGTTCAAGACCTAATATTTTATCAAAGGTTTCGCCCTTTGCAGTGAGCATTATAATCGGCACATCGGAAAATTTTCTTATTTCACGGCATACCTGCCAACCGTCAAGCACCGGCAACATTATATCAAGTAAAATAAGGTCGGGATTTTGGGCGGTGCATTGATTAACCGCCTGACGCCCGTCATTTGCAAGTATGGTTGAAAAACCCTCTTTTTCAAGATATAAGCGCAAAAGTTCGCAAATATTCAAATCGTCATCAACAATAAGTATCTTTTGGTTTGGCATAGGTACACCCTTTCCTTTGATTTACAAAGGTATGTTAACACAATAATATTAATAAAATGTGAATTAAAAACAGTTTTTATATAAATAATGGCCTCCCGAAAACGGGAGGCCGATAATTACCGAATTATTCTTCAGCAGATTCGGTTTCTGCCGGTGCTTCCGTTTGTTCACCGGCTTCTTGTTCCTTCATCTTTGCAAAGCATTCGCTGCAATATACCGGACGGTCATCGCGCGGTACAAAAGGAACACGTGCCACACCGCCGCAAGCTGCACAGGTAGCCTCGTGCATTTCGCGCGGAGCTCTTCCGGCATTTTTACGCTTGTCACGGCAAGGCTTACAACGCTGCGGTTCGTTTTCAAAACCTTTTGACTCGTAGAACTCTTGCTCACGAGCAGTAAAGATGAATTCTTCGCCGCAATCTTTGCAAGTTAAAGTCTTGTCTTCAAACATACTTTATACCTCTCTTAATTTTTTAGCCCCTGACGGAATCGCACCGACACCTTTGTACAATCTAGATTTTATACAACGCTCTGCTAATTAAGCTATCGGGCATATATAACCGTTTTTGCGGTTTATTTCTTTAATTTTTTCCGTACACGGCGCATTGCACCGTCAACAGATTTTAGGGTTATTCCCAAAATATTTGAAATTTCCGCATAACTTTCACCCTGCAAGAACAAGTAAACCACATTTCTTTCAAGCTCGGTAAGTTTACTGTTAAGGGCATTTAACAGATTATCGTTTTCTTCTTTGCGGATAATTATATTTTCGGGACTTTCAACTTGCGGTGTTTTTGCTTCGTCCAACCTACCGACAAGATTTTTGGGTATTCTCTTTTTTGCGGTTTCCGATTTTACAACATCCCCCATTGCCCGTTCGATACACAAATTGGCAAAGGTTTTAAAAGAAGATTTTTCTTCGGTGTAATTCAAAGCCGCTGAAAAAAGTGCCGATACACCCTCACCTATTAAATAATCTTCATCGGAAATAACCGAAACATATTTTTCTGCATTTTTAACAATAAGGGGCATATATTTATTGAGCAAGGTTGCAAAAACACTGTAATTTCCGCCCTTAATCTGCAAAACCAATTCGGCGTCTTCCCGATTATTTTGTTTTGCTTTTGTTTGCTTGTCCATAAATACCCCGAAAATGTTAGTTATTTGTGTGTTTATTGTACAGTATTTTTCGAAAAATGTCAAGTTTTTTGTGAAAATGGCTATCTTTTTTTGAATGTTGATTTTTATTAAACTTTTAAATAATATAAAATTAAGACTCTTCTTTTCCGTGTGGATAGAAGAGTCTTTTGAATTTTTAATATGAAGATTATTTAGTGTATCGCTTATTTATATAGAAAAGTGGCATTGTTGAAAAATTTAAACAGCTACAATATACGTTAGCCTATTTAATAATTCTTCGCTAATTATTTTTTTGAAATCTGGAATTTTTTTAAAAATCTTTTTAATATTTGAAATATAGCATATATCAGAGTATGTTTCTTCATTATTATTTTTTGAAAGAATACAAATAATTCTTTTGGAAGAATCAGCATTATATGAGTTTGATGATGTTCTTAATGTTACGCCTTTTAAATCATTATCTTTAAACCCAATGCATGTATCTAACGAAACATTATTTATTGCAACGGGGTAATTTGCAGTATGTGTATGTAAGTTTTCAAGAAAAAGAGTATTATTTGTTTTTGCATGTAAAAAAGAGTCTATTTTTGATAGTCTCGAACATTTCTTACACAGAGTTTTAAAATCGTAATGTTGTATGTCATTAATTTCAGCCTTAGAAACTATGCCTAAAAGACAGTTTCGAAA
>JAZLFY010000332.1:0-1994 GCA_045616025.1 Acutalibacteraceae bacterium
AAAACTTCCCGTCGGCAAATTGCCGAGCGATGTCGGATGTATTGTAATGAATGTTACAAGTATTTCAACCCTTTACCGTTTCATAACTACCGGTATGCCGCTTGTTGCAAAACGGCTTACGGTTGACGGTACTGCGGTAAGCGAGCCGAAAAATGTTCTTGTTCCGATAGGTACGGCGATTAAGGATGTTCTGTCCTTTGTCGGCGGAATTGATGAAAATGCCAACAAGATTATTTTGGGCGGTATGATGATGGGACAGTCGGTTGTAACCGACAGTACGGTCATTGACAAGCGCAACAATGCAATACTTGTTATGAAAGAAACAAAAACACAAAAGCAGACCGCTTGTATCCGTTGCGGAAGATGTGCAATGGCTTGTCCTATGGGGCTTTATCCTTTCCGTGTTGAGGCGGAATATAATGCAGGCAGAAGCGAAAACTTTAAATCATTATATGTTGATTACTGTATGCAATGCGGTTGCTGTTCCTTTATGTGTCCGGCAAAGCGTCCGCTTACCGAGGTAATGCGAATAGCAAAACAGAGTTTAAGGGGGAAGAAATAATGACAGATAAATTAAGAGTTTCCTCGTCACCTCATTTCAGATTTGCCGATACCACGGCAGGCATTATGCTTGATGTTGTTATTGCGCTTTTACCTGCCGCAATTTACGGTTGTGTACTGTTCGGACTTCCTGCCGTGCTTATTCTTCTTGTCTGCACCGGCTCGGCGGTAATTGCCGAATTTCTTTGGAATTTAATATTTAAAAAGGAGCAGACGGTGGGCGACCTTTCGGCGGTTGTCACCGGCTTACTGCTCGGTATGAACTTAACACCGAAAGTTCCGCTTTGGGTTGCGGCTATCGGCTCGGTAGTTGCAATAATCGTGGTTAAGCAGATGTTCGGCGGACTCGGCAACAACTTTGTAAATCCCGCCATTGCGGCGCGTATAGTTTTGCTTGTGTCTTTTCCGACCTATATGACCACATTTACCGAACCCGTATCCCACACTGTTTCAAGTGCAACACCCCTTGCAAGTACGGCAGGGGAGAGTTTGAAAACTTTGTTCTTCGGTATGCATTCGGGCTCTATCGGTGAAACTTCGGCATTTTTGCTTATTGTCGGCGGACTGTATCTTGTTATCCGCCGTGTAATAATTCCGATAATTCCTATTTGCTTTATCGGTACGGTAGCACTGCTTACCGTAATTGCAGGCGGAAACGGACTTGAAGCAATTTTAACGGGCGGCGTAATGCTCGGCGCAATATTTATGGCAACCGATTATGTTACCACTCCCTCAATGCCGCTTGGCAAGGTTATTTTCGGCGTAGGTTGCGGTCTTATCACATTTGTTATAAGACAGTTCGGCTCTTTGCCCGAAGGTGTTTCATATTCAATAATCATAATGAATATTTTAACACCCCACATAAACAATCTTACCTTCTTAAAACCCTTCGGATTTAAAAAGGAGGTAAAAGAATAATGTTTGAAAAATTCAAAAGCAAAGCAATTCTTTACCCCACGGTAATAATGGTTTTAATTTGTCTTGTTGTAACCGCCGCTTTGGCAGGGACTAATTTACTTACCGAAAATAAAATTGAAAAGATAAATGAAGAAAATCAAAACAAGGCAATGCGCCGTGTGCTTAAAGCCGACGAATACATAGAAAGAGATTTTGACGGCACAAAGTACTTTGAGGCGCATAACGGCAGTGAACTTGCCGGTTATGTGTATATTCTTGACGAAAAGGGATACGGCGGTACCGTTTCGGTAATGGTTGCCGTAAACCCCGATTTGTCGGTAAATGCCGTTGAAGCGCTTGATGTTACAAGCGAAACACCGGGACTCGGTCAGAACACGGCAAACGACGGTTTCTTAAAACAGTATAAGGGCAAAAGTGAAGAAATAACCGCCGTAAAATACGGTACCAAACAAAACGATACCCAAATTGATGCGGTGGCAAGTGCAACAATAACCTCAAAGGCGGTTACAAAAGCA
>JAZLFY010000333.1:0-2951 GCA_045616025.1 Acutalibacteraceae bacterium
TTTGCTACCGGCCTCTTCGCCTGCTAAAACATAATCGGTGTTTTTTGAAACGGATGAAGAAACTTTGCCACCGAAACTTTCAATAATTTCCCCTGCTTCTTTTCGTGACATATTAGGAAGCGTTCCGGTAAGGACAAATGTAAGTCCCGAAAATTTATCGCCTGATTTTTGTTTTAACGATTTAACATTTACACCGGAATTTTTTAAACTGTCAATTAAAGTTTTTGTATCGGGCAAATTAAAGAAATCAAAAAGCGACTGCGCAAGTATTCCGCCAAAGCCCTCAATTTGTTCAAGTTCTTCTTTTGTGGCAGACATTATTTGGTCAATATCTTCATAATTTTCCGCCAAAATTTTTGCCGCCTTTGTTCCTATATGCCTGATTCCGAGTGCGGTAAGCAACTTTGATAAATCGTTTTCTTTTGACTTTTCAATGGAATTTTTAAGGTTTTCAACCGTTTTTTCGCCTGTTCTTTCAAGTTCCATAACCTTTTGATAATCAAGTGTGTAAAGGTCAACTATATTAGAAATCAAACCTGCATTTAAAAGTTGTTCCAAAACCGCAGGGCCTAATCCCTCAATATCCATTGCATCGCGGGAAGTAAAATGAATTAAATGCCTTAAAAGTTGTGCAGGACAGTCGGCATTAGTACATCTTATTACCGCTTCGCCCTCTTCTCTGAACACAGGAGAATTGCAAGAGGGGCAGATTTTGGGCATTTTATAAACCTCTGAATTATCACCGTGCGATTTAACATATAATACTTCGGGGATAATTTCGCCTGCTTTTCTTACAACAATTGTATCCCCTATTCCTATTTGTTTTTCGTTTATAAAATCTTCGTTATGAAGAACGGCACGGCTAACGGTTGTTCCTGCAAGTGTAATCGGGTCAAATACGGCGGTAGGTGTAAGCGCACCCGTCCTGCCGACATTGATTACAATGTTTCTGAGCACCGTTTCCTTTTCTTCGGGCGGATATTTAAAGGCGACCGCCCATTTAGGATATTTTGAGGTGCTGCCTAAAATTTCGCGGTAAGAAAGATTATCGACCTTAATAACCGCACCGTCAATATCAAAGGATAATTCCCCTCTTGTTTCGCCGATTTTTTCAATTTCTTTAATTGCATCTTCAATATTATTGCATTTTTTATAACTCGGCAAAACATTAAACCCGAGATTTTTTAAAAAATCAAGTGTTTCAATGTGTGAAGAAAATGTTTTGTTTTCAATTCTTTGAATATTAAATATAAATATTGATAAATTACGGCTTTTTGTGACCGCAGAACTCTTTTGTCTAAGGGAGCCGGCGGCGGCATTACGGGGGTTTTTAGGTGTTTTTTCGCCAATCAATTCCTGATGTTTTACAAATGCCTCAAAACTGTCGTGGGGCATATAAACCTCGCCTCTGACTTCAAGCGAATCAAGAAAATCAATTTCTTTCGGTATAGATTCAATAACCGATAAATTTGCCGTTACATCTTCGCCGACCGTACCGTCACCACGGGTTGAGCCACGGACAAATTTTCCGTTTTCATATTCAAGCGATACCGAAAGTCCGTCAATTTTCGGCTCAACAGAAAAAACTGTCTTGCTGTTATCAATTTTTTCACCGAAAGTGCGCAGTTCTTCAAAACTGAAAACATCTTGAAGACTCTCCATTTTAACAGAGTGTTCAACGGGTGTAAATAAACTTTGTGCCGTTCCGCCGACCTTTTGTGTCGGTGAATCGGGTGTTATAAGTTCGGGAAATTCTTTTTCAAGTGCTTTTAATTCCCTTGTAAGTGCATCATATTCAAAATCTTCTAATTCGGGAGAATCTTGATTATAGTACAATTCATTATGATATTTAATTATTTTGTGTAGCTCTGCCACTCTTTTTTTTGCAATTTTAAAATCCATAATTTTCTCCTTACTTTTTATCGGCGTAATTGAATATTTCGTCTGCAATATCTTCGCCCGGATATTCGTCAACATTTGTAAACGATTCGGGAACATTTCCTGCAATAACAGTTTGGGCAATAAGCGCCGAGGTTTTAACCGTAAAACTCTTTGAATAACCTATTGTCAGTATACTGCCTTTTACCTTTATATCAACCGATATTTCGTGTAAAACATTGTTTATTCCGCTATCAATAAATGTGCTTTTAAAATCAAGCAATTCACTGTGCGCCAGTTGCATACGAAATTTTATTCTCGGCCCGAAACCGTTTGTAAAATCATTTAAGAAAAAATCGCCGAAAGGCACATAATAATAGTATAAATCTTCTTTTGCAAGTTCGATGTATATTTCGTTTGAAATTAAGCTTTTAAGTCTGTTTGAATAAACGGAATTAATCTGAATATCGGTTACCGAATTATCCTCTTTTCTTGAAACAACCGCAATATCCGAATAGGAAACTTCATTTTCTTTAATAACTTTAATTACCGAATTATTAACAGCATTTGTTATAATGTTTTTTGCTTTTGATATTGCATTTGCAAGAATAACCGGTCTAATAAGCAGATAAACGGTTACGGCAATTATTATTAAAAAAATTAACAAAACGCCCCAAGAAGATAATATTCTGTTTGATTTTTTCAAAATATACACCCTTTCGTAATACATATTACGAAAAGAAATGTATCCTGTTAATAATATACCACAAAAATATAGTGTTTTCAATATAATAAAGCGGCATATATTTAATTTGGGGTGAATTATATATGCTGATTGAAATTTTAATGAAATTTTTGTCGGGGATTTATTATCTTGTCTTAAATGTTGCAAACGGCGGCTCGTTTCCGTCACCGCTTACCGCAAAAAAAGAAAGAGAATTACTCGAAAAAGCAAGAAAGGGTGATATAAGCGCCCGAAATGAACTAATAGAACACAATTTACGGCTTGTAGCCCACATAGTAAAAAAATATTATGCCAACAGTTGCGACCAGGAAGATTTAATATCCATAGG
>JAZLFY010000334.1:0-1006 GCA_045616025.1 Acutalibacteraceae bacterium
CAAATCAAGGTCGCAAATCACCGAATCAACGACCTTGAAAACAATTAGTGGGCACACAAATGACACACAAAAAATTAAAAACCGCATAACAAAGGGGAATTTGAGCGATTGTGATAATGTTCGAATCCCTTTCGGCGTGCCAAACCGAAAAACCGCATAACAAAGCGAAAAACCGCAATGTTATGCGGTTTTTCTTTGCTTTTATATCTTAAAAAACGGGAATAAAATACCACTATAAACCATTAATTTAGAGGTAAAATGGCACACAAATGACACACGAAACTATATAGTTGAATTAAAATAATTTGAAATTTTATTTCCGTACTCTGTTGCAAGTTTTTTATTTTTGTGGTCGTATACACTTTTTGTTAAATTATTTGTTGCATGTCCGACTTGAGAAATTATATATTTTTCAGGTATTCCTATATCATATAATGTTGATACATAATAATGCCTTAACTTGTGAAAAGAGAAAAGATTATAATTATTTTTAACGAGCAACCGCCTAAAACTCTGTGAGAGTGAATGTGGGTTGTATGCAATAATCTTTCCTTTTTTGCCCCGTACGGCTTTTTTTATTATTTCGGGTAATTCTATTTGCCTATTTGATAAAAAGGTCTTGGGTGCTTTAATTTGCCACAATCCGTTTTTATCGTTAACCATTGATTTATTTACTGTTGCAAAATCGCCTTGAATATCGTCAGATGTCAAAGCGCATATTTCACCTGCACGCATGCCGCAATATGCCGCAAAGAGTATAGGAAGATACAGATTTGTACCTTTTGCGGAATTAATTATATTCTTAACCTCGGTATCGGACGGTATGTATACTTCTGCTTTTGCCTTTTGCGGCAGTGTAGTGTTTAATTTAAAGTCCGGACGAAACATTTTAAGCACTGCCGATAATAGACCGTTACAGTTTTTAACGGATTTTGTTGAGTGATTTGCGGCATATAAATTTATAGAAACTTGTATATTCTCATTGTTAAGAGCCGACAAGGGTAAT